>JABFSR010000146.1 GCA_013140495.1 Verrucomicrobiota bacterium | reverse complement strand
CGGGCGTCTTCATCTTATTCTTAATCCCCAAAGTCCTGGCAAGGATGACCGTTGGTAGAAAAAATGAAACTTGGTAAAGAAACGGTAAACAAATGGTAAAGTTTTTGACCTGTCCTACTTTCTACTTTCTACTTTCTGCTCTTTGCTTTCAGTTTCCTGCTCTCTGCTTTCAGTTTTTCCCGTATGCGCCTTTTTGCGGCACTTGAATCCGTGTCCATCCGTGGCCGAACTCCGTTTTCCAAAAACTCACGCCTTCCAGATTTTGCCCGCCTCGAGCTTGATTCCGTTCATGGCGTTGCGCGTGTCCACGATGCACTGCGCCCATCCGGCCAGTTCCTGGTAGTTGACGGCCTTGTGCGCGGTGGCAATGAGAACGAGATCGAAGCCCGCGATGACTTCCTTTTTCCATTCCACCGAACGGACGCCGGCCCAGTGCGGATGTTCGCGGGTGGGCCGGATGATCGGCACGTGCGGATCGTGATAGGAAAGCTCCGCGCCCTGGCGCTTGAGCAAATCCATGAGCGTGTAGCTCGGGGATTCGCGGTCGTCGTCCACATTGGCCTTGTAGGCGATGCCGAGCAGGAGGATGCGGCTGCCTCTGACGGGTTTCTTGCGTGAGTTGAGCGCATCGGCAACGCGGTGCGTGACGAACTGCGGCATGGCGGTGTTGACCTCGCCCGCAAGCTCAATGAAGCGTGTGTGCTGGCCGTATTCGCGCGCCTTCCACGTGAGATAAAACGGATCAATCGGGATGCAATGCCCGCCAAGTCCCGGCCCGGGATAGAACGCCATGAAACCGAACGGCTTCGTCTTGGCGGCGTTGATGACCTCCCAGACGTCAATGCCCATCGCGCCATAGACCATCTTGAGTTCGTTGACGAGTGCGATGTTGACGCCGCGGAAAATGTTTTCGAGCAGCTTGGTGGCTTCCGCTGCGCGACAGGAGGAAACCGGCACGAGCGTTTTGATCGCTTTGGAATAAAGCGCGGTTGCTTTTTCCAGGCACGCGGGCGTATAGCCGCCAATGACCTTGGGAATCTGGGCGACCTTGCTGTCGGGATTGCCGGGGTCTTCGCGCTCCGGGGAGAACGCGAGATGGAAATCCACGCCGGCCTTCATCTTGGATCCCGCTTCGAGCACGACGCGCAAATCCGTATCGGTGGTACCGGGATAGGTGGTGGATTCGAGGACGACGAGCACGCCGGGCTTGAGGTGGCGCGCGATGGACTGGCCCGTCTTGGTGATGTAGGAAATGTCCGGCTCACGGTTCTTGTTGAGCGGCGTGGGCACGCAGATGATGACGGCCTCGACTTCGCTCACGCGCGCAAAATCCCCTGAAGCGATGAGGCGTCCGCTGTTGACGGCTTCGCTGATGCCCGCGCCGTCAATGTGTTCGATGTAGCTCTTGCCGGAGTTGATGAACTGGACCTTGGTGGCGTCAATGTCCAGGCCGATGACTTCGACGCCGTTTTTGGCGAATTGAAGGCAGAGCGGCAATCCGACGTATCCGAGACCCACGATGGCTATTTTCATAATCTTGCTATGCGCTTCTCCGAAACGAGAGTGTACGAAATCGCGAACACTTCAAAGTAAAGAATTGTCGGCGCCCGCCGAAACCGATTATGCTTCCCGTTGCAAACATGAACACACCCTCCTCCCTGGAACTGAAACGGGATTGCAGCGCGGTTCAGATACCTGCGGGCATCACCACCACGCTGGCCGCCGGAACTTCCATCACCATCGCCCAGACACTCGGCGGCAGCTTCACCGTGCATGCGCCGGGCGGCCTTTTCCGGATCGCCCCGCAGGACGCGGACGCGCTCGGGCTTGAACCGGCGGCAGGAACGAGTCAACCCGCAGCCACAGACACAGTGGCCGACGAGAAGGTGGTGTGGGAAACGTTGAGGACGTGTTTCGATCCCGAGATTCCGGTCAACATCGTTGACCTCGGTCTTGTGTATGACATGAAACTTGCAAAGACCCCGAACGGCAATTCGCGCGTGGATGTGAAAATGACCTTGACCGCGCCGGGCTGCGGAATGGGACCGGCGATTGCAGGCGATGCCCAGGTGAAGTTGTTGAGTCTTTCGGGGATTGATGATGCGACGGTGGAGATTGTCTGGGATCCGCCCTGGCATCATTCGATGATCACGGAACAGGGGCGGAAGATTCTCGGCCTTGATTGAGCGCAACCCCAAACCACCCCGCCAGAGAATTCTTCCGCCCCCAAATTCAGATCACGGCAGAGAAGTCAGCGTAGGCACCGAGGCCGGAGCGATCACGACCCGGCTGCTGAGGTTCGTTCCGAGAATCATGCCGTAACCGGAGTTGAGCTTCTGGAACGCCACACCACTGAACGAGAGACTCCTGGCAGCGCCCGGAGGCGTGACCGAACCCTTGAACGTGCCGCGACTGGAACTGAAACTCAGCTTGAGCGCGTTGCTGCTCTGGTTGCTGACGACGGAATTGGGCGCAACGCTGATGTTGTTGGCGAAGTCAGCCGGGAGATTGCCTCCGGCGAAGCTGGCGATGGCATCAGTCAGTTCGATCACCTTGAACGGGAACCTCGGTGCCACATAAACCGATCCGACAGCTTTTGCTTCATTCGTGAAGCCGAGCGGGAAATACTTCGCGAGGCCGTTGGTGAGTTTGATCCAGCTTAACGAGCCATTGATGTCATCTTCCGCCTCATCCTTGAAAGTCAGCCAGCTCGTCAACGAACCCGCCCCCTTGTAAAGCGGAACATAAAACGGCCATGCACCATCCTGCGTCACATACGCCGACTGGCTCACACGCGTGCCATCAGCCAGCGTGCCTGAGAACGCCACCATCCCGTTCCCGCGAACCGCAACAGTGCCGTGACTGTGACCAAACGGCTGACCAGTTTCATCAGAGCCCGGTATGACGAGCGTATAGCTGCCCGTCTGTGGCGCGGGATTGAGCTTGGTATTGAATGCACTCTTGGCGCCGGTAAGATCAGCCGTCCACAAACCATCTGTCAGAGTGCCTGTAACTTCACCAGCGTTGGAGTTTGTCCCCAGTTGAAAATCCAGGGTCAGTGGCAGCCCGGTCTTGGGAACAATTGAAACGCTCGCGTGCAGGTTCAAATCCAATTTGCCTCTGAATGAATGACGCGTTGCACCCCGTTGCAGCGTGCCCGAGAAAAGCCCTCGTGTGGTCACGATGACCTTGAAACTTCCCGCACTGTGCAGTCGCACCGCCTCCTCTTCATAAAACAACCCATTGTAAAGAGCTGCGTTTGGAATGTAGGGACTCGGAACAAAACGGGCCTCCACGGCAATGTTGGACGTCATGACAAACGAAAGTTTGGGATTCATCGAATTGAAGCTGCCGTACCAGCCGGCGAATTCGTATCCCGTGGCCGGCTTCGCGGTCATCGAGTAGGCTTTGCCTTCCACAAGCGTGGAAGTCAATGGATTCGGCGATACAGTGCCCGCGCCCTGTGTGCTGACAAGCAACTGATTCTGTGGAGGCGCATCCGTCACCGTGAGATGAAAGGTCGAACTTGTGGAGGTCGTGCCATCATTCACGGTGATGGTCAGATCTGTCTCGCCAGTCTGATCGGCGATCGGTGTCACAGTCACGGTGCGATTGGCACCGCTGCCACCGAAGGAAATGTTCGTTGCCGTGACCAGTACCAGATTTGTCGATGATGCACTGAGTGTAAGTGAACCCGCCGCCGTTTCAGTGTCACCGATCGTGAACGAAATCGGCGACGTTGCTGCGTTGGCAACCATTGTCTGATTGTTGATGCTGGTGATGGTTGGCGCGTCGTTGACAGGACCGACGCTGACCGTGAACGTGCGAGAAGCGGTGTTGTTCGCCGACTGGGCGTCATTGACCGTAACCGTGATCGTGGCGTTGCCCGTTGCATTCGCCACCGGCGTAAATCTCAGCGTCCCGGTGGATCCCGGACTCGTGTACGTCACAGTCGGATTCGGGATCAATCCCGTGTTGGATGACGATGCGGTAACGGTGAGCGTTTGAGATTCATTCGCCGCGCCGCTGCCGATGCCCGTGAGGTTCACCGTCTGCTGGCCGGAATCCTCCGCGATGGAAATGTTGCCGGGCGCATTGAGAGTGGGTGCGTCATTCACGGCGTTGACCGTGACGATGAATGTGCGCGTGACGGTGTTGTTGGCCGCCTGGCCGTCATTGACGGTTACGCTGATGGTGGCTGATCCGTTGGCGTTGGCGACCGGCGTGAACCTGATGCTGCCCGTCGTGCCAGGACTGGTATAGGTCACGGTCGGATTCGGAATCAAGCCCGTGTTGCTGGACGAGGCCGTAATCGTAAGCGTCTGACTTTCGCCTGTGCCCGCGCTGATGCCGGAAAGATTCACGGTTTGCTGTGAGGCGTCCTCATTGATGCTGACAGCAGCAATCGTGTTGAGCGTCGGCACCCGGTTTGTCGCCACAACCGCAGGTACCGAGTAACTTGTCTCGTTGGAAAAATCGCTCTCAATTCCGGTCGCAGATACAGCCGTCGCAACAAAAAAATACGTTGCTCCGTTCGATAAACCATTGAGCGTGGTGGATGTAACGTTGCCCAGCGACACCGAGTTGGTGTACGCGCCGCTCGCCACGCCATAGTAAATCTTGTAGCCGGCCACATTCGCATCCGGACTCGCGTCCCAGATAAGATTGGCGCTGCCGGCGGCAAGCGCGGATTGGTACGTGAGTACAGTGAAGAAGCAGAAAACCAAAGATAGAACCTTGCCTCCCACCCGACGAATAACTCCTTTACGACACATCGACTGAATTCACTCGCAATTCCATTGCCAACTCGAATCACAGCACGGAAAAGAATTCCATGTACGAATTCCCCGCAACGAGAACGAACGGTCCTTACGGCAATATCGTGGCAAGACCATGAATTATGAGTGTTTATCCGCGCCGTGTAGAAACACCATGCGTTGGATACGCCCCCCGGGGAATCCCAAAGACAAACCTTGTCCCGAATATCAACAATCGTTGCGCGGCTCCCGGGGCAAATACTGGTCTGAAAAAACGACGGTTCATGGAAAGAATCCAGAATGGCGGGAAGACGGTCAACGACTCCATTACCAACCTCCGAACAGCAGCCTGAAACTGCGAAACCATTTTGCAGCAGGAGAAACGTTTTGACTTCAAATCGCCGCCAATTAGACTGACCTCGCTTTTTGGTAGGGGTCGTAGCTCAGTTGGTAGAGCACCACAATGGCATTGTGGGGGTCGCAGGTTCGAACCCTGTCGGCTCCACCATTCAAAGCATCCTCAATGGCCGGTACGAAGGCTGGCATTCAACACAACATTCCGTTTCAAATCGCTGATCGTCCACGTGCTGACTGGAAAATCCAACGCCGCGCTCGGAGCGGGCCTCGTGTTCGCGATAGCGCTCTGGGGTGGCAACAACGCCGGAACGAGATGGCTCGTGCAGTCATGGCCGCCCGTGTTCACCGGCGGAACCCGATTCCTCTGCGCCGGTCTTTTACTGCTTGCCACAATCCGATGGACCTCCTGGCTCGGCACCTTTCATCCGATCACTCCTGATGCACGAAGGCGATTATGGTGGCGCGGCGGACTCAGTCTCGCGGCATACATCGTCACATTTAACGGCGCACTGGTTTTTACATCCGCGTCACACGTCGCGCTGTATCTTGGTGCGTCCCCGGTCTGGGCTTTGTTGTGGGAGGGCGCGAATGGTCGTGTGGAGCGTGTGCGACAACGGTTACTGGCCGCACTGCTGGCGCTTGGCGGAGTATTCGTGTTGTTATGGCCCGCGCTTCACAACTCACACACGAGTCTCCCGGGCGAACTGCTCGGCCTCGGTGCGAGTGTGCTGTGGACGAACTACGGTCGCCAATGCCGCGCGTTGTCGTCCGGCCTTGGCGCAATCGAAATCACAGCACACACAATGTGGCGTGCGGGAACAATTTTGCTTCCCGTGGGTGCGGTCGAATTGGCCACGAAAGGAATTTCCGCAACGCCACTGCAACTTGGTGTACAGGCGTATTGCGTTGTGGCGGGTGGAGTGATTGCTTTCGCGCTGTGGACCCACGCGCTGAGACACTGGCAGACGAGCCAGGTGTTGATGTTCAACAATCTGATTCCGCTGAGTACGATGACCTGGGCTCACTTCTGTCTCGACGAGCCGGTGACGCAAACATTCTGGATTGCGATGGTTTTGATTGCTACGGGCGTTGTGCTGGGACAAACGGCAGTGCGCGCAGACAACCCAAAAGCCCATTAGTCCAGCGACGTGGCAAATCCCATTACGGCTACCGCTACGTTGCCCACGAAGTTTTAGCGGTCGTTCAAGTCATACCTGGAGTGCTGGTCTTCGAGCCGGCCGGTTGAATTTTGCAATCTGAGTTCCCGGCTCACCCTGGTTACGATTCGACGCAGGGAGAGTAATTACGAGCGAAGCGATGAAAGTTGGTTGTCGTCAGGCTGGCGCGGGACCGCCCAATATCCTTTTGTCATTTATCGCTTTATGAGGTAACAATAATTTGTCCCGGCCAATTCTGGTTCGATGATCGTGAATCGAGAAACATGGCGACACTGGTTCTTGGCTTGGTGGACTCGCGCCTGACTGAACTATGAAAACCAAACTGTTCGCATCCTTCGCAGCAGCGTTGACATTCCTCTCAACCCTCCACGCCCAAGACACAGCGTTCACCTATCAAGGTCGGCTGAACTCCGACGGCAACGCCGCCAACGGCAACTACGATTTGACCTTCGCGCTCTTCGATGCCAGCAACGGCGCGGGTCAGGTTGGCAGCACAATCACGAACACGCCGGTCGAGGTGACCAATGGCTTGTTTACCGTCACGCTGGATTTCGGCACGAACTTTCCCGGCGCGGATCGCTGGCTGGAGATCGGCGTACGCACCAACGGCGGCGAGGCGTTCAGCACGCTCTCACCCCGGCAGAAAATTACACCCATGCCCTACGCCATGACGGCGGGCGCGGTGACCGGCACGATCCCGCTGGCGCAACTGCCCGCCACACTGGTGACCAATGGCGCGAGCGGCGTGAATTTCAGCGGCACGTTCAGCGGTGATGGCTCCAACATCACAGGGCTTGCGTTTGTGAGAACCAATGAGACGAGGCCAATCATAAATACTGAGAGCATTTCGAGTTCAAACACCATGACCGCCTCGAATTTTGTCAGCACAATTTATCAGGCGCAAGACGCGCAGATGCTTGCGTTGAATTATTATCCAGGGTCCACAAACTATCTGATGTATCGCTCCGGGCAACTTGCGTTTGCGCCATCCGCGTGGGGAGGGCCGGACAACGGTCTTGCTTGGGGTGGTAGCTATCTTCGTCTCGGAGATGGAGCGACTGATTATGCGTTTCTTCTCCGAGGCAACGGGAGCATGGGATTTGAACATGTGGGTAACTTCGGCCAGATTCGCATCGGTGATGACCATCGCCTTGACCAGATGCTGGAAATGTCAGCGGGAACAATTCCGGGCACGGAGGTTGACGGTCCGGACACTTATGGATTTGGTCATTGGTGGCAGAAGCAGCGTTCGCATATATTTGCGCTGCGCTCCCACAACACAAACAACTATTACTGCTGGGTCGGTTTGCAATCAGTCTATCCGGACGAGTCCACGGTTTATTGGTCGGAATCGGGGTCAAGCGTGGGAGCGGCCACGCTTCGAGCTTACTGGTCATTGCCTCCAAGATTATCAAATGAACTTGGTGGATGGCAGATGACCCAGGCAACAAACATCATATTTGAAGGTGGAAAGTGGGGATTCAATGCCTTCAACAATTTTTTCGTCACAAACCAGACAGGCCAAAGCAACATTGCAATCATAAGCAGTGCCGGGTCTGTAATCAACGGTGTTGGATTCACCAACCACACAATCTCAATGAGAACCAACGATGCGCCTTTGGATGCAGTTGTCGTCAAGGCGTGGATTCCCATTATCGGCACCAACGGCCAGACTTATCTCGTTCCCGGATACCAATAACAGGCAGATAAAACATTCGCGTTTTGCAGGAGGGCAAATACGTCTTGCACATCATTCATTCATTGATAAAGTCTGCTCCTGATTTTCGCCCGGTTTGACGGGCGATTTTTTATTCCAAACCCGAACCTCATTGCCCTGTGAAAGTATTTAGTGGAAACGCCAATCTGCCGCTGGCCAACGCCATCTGCGATTACATCGGAATCAAACTCGGAAAGTGTACCGTCAAGCCGTTCCCCGATGGCGAGACGTTTGTGAAGATTGACGAGAACGTGCGCGGCGAGGAGGTCTTCGTCGTCCAACCCACGTCACCGCCCACCAATCACAACTTGATGGAATTGTTCATCATGATGGATGCGTTGCGACGCGCAAGTGCGGCCCGCATCACTGCGGTGCTCCCGCTCTACGGTTACGCCCGGCAGGATCGCAAGGATCAACCCCGCGTCCCGATTACTGCGAAGCTTGTCGCCAATCTGCTCGTTGCTGCAGGAGCAAATCGCATTCTCACCATGGATTTGCACGCTCAACAAATTCAGGGCTTCTTTGACATCCCCGTGGATCATCTCTACGCGGCACCTGTAATGTATGAATATCTGCGAAAGAAAAAACTCGGCGACCTCGTCGTAGTAAGCCCTGATGTCGGCGGATTGAAAATGGCCTACGCCTATTCGCAAACCCTCGATGCCAGCCTGGCCATTGTGGCAAAACGCCGCAAGAGCGCCACGGAAGTTGAATCCATGGGCGTTATTGGCGAGGTGCGCGGAAAAAATGTGCTGCTCGTGGACGACCTTACCGAGACGGCAGGCACGCTTACGCAGGCAGCGGAACTCCTTAAAAAGAAGGGTGCAAAACAGATCATCGCCTGCGTCTCCCACGCAATCCTGAGCACCACGGGTATCGAAAGATTGCGAAAATCGAAGATTGACGAACTGATCACAACTGATACCGTCTCCCGCCCGCAAATCCGGGGCATAAAGATAACGACGCTGACAGTGGCCGGTTTGCTGGGTGAGGCGATCAAACGGATCCAGAGCAATTCGTCGGTGAATTCGCTGTTTGAATTCAAAGGCGCACGCACCAGTTAGGCGTCACAAAAGAAAAATTTACGATGAAATCAGTACCATTGAACGCGTTTCCCCGCACGCTCGACCGCCGGGATGGAGTCAAAAAACTTCGCGGCAACAGCCGCGTGCCCGCCGTGATTTACGGCGGCGCGTCCAAGCCCCGCAATCTTGAACTGCTCTCCAAGGAACTCGAGGACCTCATCCACCACACGGCCTCGGACAACATTCTCGTGGATCTCGCCGTGGACAAGGCCAGCCACCTGGCGCTCGTGCAGGAAATTCAGCACCATCCGTTGAACGGCAAAGTGCTGCATGTGGATTTTCACGAGGTCTCCGCCACGGAAAAAGTCACCGTCATGGTGCCAGTTGAAACCACCGGCGAGGCCGTCGGCGTCAAGACCGGCGGCGGCATTCTCGAACACGTTTTGCACAAGCTCAAAGTTCGCGCGCTTCCGAAAGACCTGCCCGAGCAACTCATTGTTGATGTGACCGCGCTCGAACTCAACAAATCCATTCACCTTGGCGAGATCAAAGCGCCTGCGGGCGTCGAGATTCTCGGCGACAAGAAGACCACCGTCGTTTCTGTGAAGGCACCTCGCGCCGAGGAAGAAGTTGTTGCGGAAGCCGCTCCAGCCGCTGCTGGAGATGTCGAAATGACGAAGGAGAAAAAGGAAGAAGGCGCGGAAGGCGCTGCTCCTGCCAAGGCTGGCGACAAGGCCGCTCCTGCGAAAGGCGACGCGAAAGCCGCAGCCCCTGCGGGCGACAAGAAGGCTGCTGCGCCTGCCGGCAAGAAGTAATCATTGGGGCACGTTGCCCCTGCCCCGCGCATGGACGATTTGCGGATCATCGTGGGCTTGGGAAATCCGGGCGCGGAATACGCCCGCACGCGGCACAACGCCGGGTTCATGCTGGTGGAGTTGCTGGCAAAACGGTGGAAAGCCGCGTGGCGTGCGGAAAAAAAGTTTCAGTCGCAGATTGCACGGACAGAACGGAGCGGCGCGCGGTTGGTTTTGTGCGAGCCGCAGACGTTCATGAACGCCAGCGGCGAAGCGGTCGGAGCGTTGATGAAGTTTTATCAGACGCCCGTCACGAAGCTGGTGGTGGCTGTGGACGACGCGGACCTGCCGTTTGGCGAAATCCGGTTGCGGCCCGGTGGTGGCAGCGGCGGGCATCATGGATTGGAATCCATCGCGGCTCATCTGAGCTCGAAAGATTTTGCGCGGTTGCGCATCGGCATCGGACGCAAGGACGGCTTGCGGGAGATTACCGGTCACGTGCTCGGACGATTGGGCGCGGGCGAGATGGCGATGATGGAAAAGATTTTGGCACGTGCGGCGGATCAGATTGAATGCTGGATCGCGCACGGATTGCAGAAAGCAATGAGCCAGTTTAACGGAGTCATTGAAGACTCCACCAACGAAGGAAAGAAGCAGTGAAACGATACGAAGGTTTGTTCATTTTGAACACAGCAGGCAAGGAAGATGGCATCAAGGATGCCCTCGACAAGATTTCTGCCGACATCACCACGGCGGGCGGCAAGGTTGAAACGGTCCAGAAGATGGAGCGCAAGCCTTTCGCACGCGTCGCCGACAAGCGCCACGCAGCGGGTTATTACGCGAACGTGATATTCACCACCGATCCCGCGTCCGTAAGCGCGCTCCGCACCAAGTTCAACCTGAGCGACGACGTATTCCGTGTCATTTTCACCGAGTCGCCGGAACTGAAAACCACCACAACAGTCACGAAGTAATTTTCAGGAGCAGCGTCCCATGGCCAGCTTCAACAAAGTCATCATCGCCGGGAACCTCACCCGCGATCCCGAGTTGCGTTACACGCCCAAGGGTATGGCGGTTGCGCGGTTCACACTCGCTGTCAGCCGCAGTTGGACAGGCGAAGACGGCCAGAAGAAGGAAGAAGTCAGTTTCGTTGACATTGACGCATGGGGACGTCAAGGCGAGGTCATCGCGCAATACATGAAAAAAGGCCGTCCATTTCTCGTTGAAGGCCGCCTCAAGCAAGACACATGGGAAGACAAAAATACCAAGCAGAAGCAGAGCAAGCTCAAGGTCGTGCTCGAAAGCTTTTCGTTCATTGATTCCAAGCCCGGCGATTCCGCCGGCGGCGGCGCACCTGCTCCCAGCCGCCCCGCCCCAGCCACGTCATCCGCGCCCGCTGCCGAACCTCTCGAAGGCGACAGCCCGCACGAAAGCGACGACGTTCCATTTTGATTTTAGCAATTTCGCTCGAAAGATTTTCACGCACCACGCACCACAATTCGATTTATGAAGACTGAAGTTATCCTGACGCACAACATTGTCGGCCTCGGCGGCGAGTCCGACCAGGTCAAGGTTGCCGCCGGCTACGCGCGCAACTACCTGTTTCCTCAACGCCTCGCCATCCCTGTGAGCGGTGCCAACAAACGCCATCTTGAAGCCCTCCGCCAGCGCCGGGCCGAGCGGGAAGCCCATGAGTTCAACACCATGACCGAACTCTCCAAGGGCCTCGCCAAGCTCGTCTGCGTCATCAAGGTCAAGGCCGGTGAAGACGGCAAGATGTTTGGTGCCGTCACCGCCGGAATGATCGCCGACGAACTCAAGCACCAGTTTGATGTCTCGCTCGAGAAACGGAAAATCCATCTCGATCATCCCATCAAGACACTTGGCGAACACGAAGTTGACCTCCACCTCCACGCAGAAGTCAAAGGCACGCTCAAAGTCCGGGTTGAAAGCACGACGCCCGTGGCCGTCCCTGCCGCTGATGCAAAGGTTGAAGCACCGCACACAGAGAAACGCGGTCGCCGCACCGACAGTCCGGAAGCTGCTGCTCCCGAAAAAAGCAAGCCTGCTAAATCTGAGAAAGCCCCGAAATCAGCCGAGCGCAAGCCCAAGGCTGAAAAAGCGAAATCCGAGTAGCAGACTGAACAACATTTCAAAGCCACGGCGCAAGCCGTGGCTTTTTTGCTTCCCGATGGATTGCGAAATCGAGAGATGAAAGTCTGCTTCACTGCGCCGCTTCGCGCATGGCGGCGAAAAGATTCTTCCCGGTACTGACCTCGACGACCTTTTTCGATATTTCGTCCTCTGTCTCCACCAGTTCCGGCGGCAGCTCCTTCAAAAACTGCGACGGATGACATGGCAGCACCTGGCCGTATTTCTTCCGTCCAGCGCAATGAGTGATCGTCAGAGACAACATCGCCCTCGTGACAGCCACGTAGAACAATCGGCGCTCCTCGTCCAGCGTGCCTTCAACTTTTGAGCGCGAGTGCGGCAGCAGACCATCCTCAAGTCCGATCACATAAACGTGGGGAAACTCAAGCCCCTTGCATGAGTGCATCGTGATAAGCGTGACGGCGTCGCCCTTGTTTTCCTCCTCCTCTTCGCGATCCGAATCCAGCGTCACGTCTTCCAGGAACTCCTGAAGGCGGTCGTGAAAAGTCGCGGTTGTTGAACCGGCGTTGTCCATCGTGGCAATGAAGTCCTTGAGATTGCGAACGCGATTCTCGCCCGCCTCGGCTTCCTTCTCGTACCGGCGCAGTTCGGCGAAGTAGCCGATTTCATTCAGAAATGCTTCCGTCCAGCCGCCGAGGGCCGTGCCCGCCACTCCCTGCCCGCCGTGCAACACAGCCTGGGTCCGCTCGATCAAAGCCACGAACGTTTCAATGCTCTCACGGGTGCGCGTCTGGAACGTCGTCGTCACCATCGGATTCTTCATCGAGGCGAACACTGATTCCTTCCGCTCGTGACTCGCGCCCAGCAATCGCTCCATTGTGACATCGCTCAGACCGCGGGCAGGAGTATTCGCAACGCGCAACAGGCTCACATCATCGTGCGGATTGAGGAACGTCTTGAGGTAGGCAAGCACGTCGCGTATCTCGCGCCGGTCAAAAAAGCTTTGGCCTCCAATCAGGTGATAACGCACCCCGGCCGTACGCAGCGCCATTTCAATCGGACGGGATTGCTGATTCGTCCGGAACAAAATTGCGTTCTGTGCCCACGTCACTCGTTTGGCGAGCCGGTTGAATTCAATCGCCGCCACCACCTCGCGGGCCTCGTCCTCGTCCGTCTCGAATGCGCGCAGGGAAATCTTTGCACCCGTGCCTTTGTCCGACCATAACGACTTGGCCCGGCGTCGCGCGTTGTTCTTGATGAGGGCATTGGCCGCGCTAAGAATCGTGCTGGTGGACCGGTAGTTCTGCTCCAGCTTTACGACCTTCACCTCTGGAAAATGCTTTTCGAGATCAAGCAGATTCGCGACCTCCGCACCCCGCCAACCGTAGATGCTCTGGTCATCGTCGCCGACGACACAGAGGTTCCGATGCACCTTGGTGAGCGAATTGACCAGTTCGAACTGCGCGGCATTCGTATCCTGATATTCGTCCACCATCACGTAGCGATACTTTGCACGACAAGCTTCCAGCGCATCGGGATGTTCGCGAAACAATCTCAGCGTGAGCAGAATCAGGTCGTCAAAATCCACGGCGTTGCACGCATGGAGTGCGGACTCGTAGCGCTTGGAAACGTGTTCCGCCAGCGCGTGGACCGATGGATCACCGAAGGCCTTCGCGCGTTCCCCTCCGTTCTTGAACCGGCTCAACATCGCGAGCACGGCGGCGGGATCCGTCTTCTCGCCCTTGGCGGATATGTTTGCGAGGATTTTTTTTATGGTGCCGAGCTGCTCCGATTCGTCGTAGATGACGAAGTTCCGCTTGTAACCCAGCTTCTCGATGTGCTGACGCAGAATGCGGACGCAAAGGGAGTGAAAGGTGCAAATGGTGGGACGATCCTCCTTGTTCCGCGTCCGACGGTCCGTATTCCGGGATGCAGGCAGAAGTTTGCGGACGCGTTCCTGCATTTCGCGTGCGGCCTTGTTGGTAAATGTGACGCCAAGAACGTTCCCCGGCGCGACGCCTTTGCGAACGAGATACGCAATGCGATGAGTGATGACACGCGTCTTGCCCGTGCCCGCACCCGCAAGAATCAACACCGGGCCGTTGACGGTTTCAACGGCCTGACGTTGGGGAGGATTGAGCGCGCTCAGATCAAACATCGGGCGCGGAGTTTAGATTCCAAGGGCGCAATGGCAAGCTTCCCATTATTTTTAACAGTAATTGTCTTGCCCCTGGGTTCTCAGTCCGTAAGTTTTCCCTCCGTTCATGCCAGCAAACACTAAAAAGCCGAACAAGCCGAAGACGTCCTCTGCGAAGAAGTCCGCGCCCGCGCGCAGCGGTGGTTCATCGCGGAATAAGAAATCCACCGGCACAGACACAGCCTTGCTCATCAAGCCGTCCGTCGGTTTGGACACAAGTTTCCGCACCAGGAAAGACGGCGAGTCCGACACGGCGCTTCTCAAGAAGCAGGCCTCAGGCACGGACACGGCATTGTTGCGAAAAGGGAAAAGGTCTCTCGACACCGCATTTTACAAACGCTCGGATACCACGGGCACGTTGCCCAATGCCGAGCGCGGCGGTTACGATGGAGACACGGCCATCAAGCTTTACCTCCGTGAAATCGGCCAGGTGAAACTGCTCACGCCCGAGGAGGAAATCCTCCTTGCCGCCCGGATCAAGAAGGGCGACAAACGCGCCCGTGAACACATGATCAAGGCCAACCTCCGCCTGGTTGTCAAAATCGCCCGTGACTACGAAGGCATCGGCCTGCCGCTGCTCGATCTGATCAGCGAAGGCAACATCGGCCTGATGAAGGCCGTGGAACGATTCGATCCTTCCAAGGGCGGCAAGCTGTCCACCTACGGCTCGTGGTGGATCAAGCAATCCATCAAGCGCGCCCTTGCCAACCAGTCCAAGACCATCCGCCTACCCGTTCATCTGGTGGACAAGATTTCCAAGATGCGGCGCGTGTCCATGCAATTGCAGGAGGAACTGGGACGAGAGCCCAGTGATGAGGAATTGGCCGGGGAACTCGGCACCACAGCTTCTCGTATCGCGCAGATGCGCCAGGCGTCCATCCGCCCTGCGTCACTTGATGCACCAATTGGCGACGATGACACGAATAATTTTTCTGAAATCGTCCAGGACGAGAACGCCGAGTCACCCTACGAAATGCTGGAGGACAAGACGGTCACAGGCATGTTGGAGGAAATGGTAAAAAAACTGGATGACCGCGAAGCAACGATTCTCCGCTACCGGTTTGGACTGGATGGCGGGAACGAACGAACGCTTGAAGAGGTCGGCGAGAAATTTAATGTCACCCGTGAACGCGTGCGCCAGATTCAAAACATCGCCCTCCGCAAAATGCGCAAAATGATCGAAAAGCTCGAAGCCGCGCGCCTCTGAGTTTGCAATCACAAGTTAATTCATGAGCCACACATCCCTGTCGCCCGCCGACATCGCACACGCCATCCGCAACGTCCCGGACTTTCCGAAGCCGGGAATTCAGTTCAAGGACATCACACCGGTGCTCGCCGATGCGCGACTGTTCGCGGGTGCGGTTGATTTGCTCACCCAAAACTTCAAGCCCGGCAGCGTGGATGCAGTGGTAGGGATTGATGCGCGCGGCTTCATCTTCGCCGCAGCCGCCGCAGTAAAGTTACAGGCGGGATTTGTGCCTGTGCGCAAGAAGGGAAAACTTCCCTACAAAACGCACGAGCAGGACTACGCGCTTGAATACGGGACGGCCACGGTGGCGATTCATGTGGACGCTCTCAAACCGGGCAGCCGCGTGCTGTTGGTGGATGACCTGCTCGCAACCGGCGGTACCGCCGCCGCCGCCGCGCAATTGGTCGAAAAACTCGGCGCAAACATTCTGGAGATCGGTTTCCTGATCGAACTCAGCTTCTTGAACGGTCGCGACAAGCTGAAAGGCTATCCGATCCGTTCATTGGTAACGTACTGACACATCAGAGTGTGGACGGCTTTGTTGGTGTGTACCCTGGCAGAATTCGCGGCAAAAGATTTCCGCACCAAAAGATCATCTGGAAGCTCCGCCATCGTTCTCGCCAATCTGGAATGCTTCCGGCACAGTTCTCCTCATGGATTGGTTGCAGTCGCTGGATGTCAGCTTGTTTCGATTCATCAATGGCACGTTGAGCAACACCTTGTTCGATGTCTTGATGCCATTCCTCAGTGGTAATCCATTCTTTGTTCCTGCTGCGATTCTCACCGCCGCGCTCGTCATCTGGCGCGGGAAAGCCCGTGGACTTGTGTTTGTCCTTGTGCTGGCATTGGCCGTCGGCATCACAGACGGCGCTGTCAGCAAACCGATCAAGGAAGGAATTGCACGACCCCGTCCCTGGGCAGCGCTCAAGGATGTTCAACTCCACGTGGGCCGCGGCGGGAAGGACCGTTCGATGCCGTCTTCACACGCCGCCAATTGCTTTGCCGCGACGGCGGTCGCGTTCTTGTTTTATCGTCGAAGCTGGCGCTTCACGTTGCCGCTTGCTCTTGGTGTCAGTTTTTCTCGGATCTACAACGGCGTTCATTTTCCAAGCGACGTTTTCGTGGGTGCGATCCTTGGAATCGGAACTGGCACGACGGTTTCATTGGCGGTTGAATTCTCCTGGCGATGGCTTGGCCCGAAATGGTTTCCGTCGGTGCATCAACGCCTGCCATCCCTCCTGAAAGAACAGGTCCACAACACTACAACATTCGTTGCTGCTACGACTGGACCACAGTCGGATGCCATGTGGTTGCGCGGAGGATACTTGCTGATTGCTGCCGGCACGGTGCTGCGTTGGCTTTACATTGCAAGCGACACCATTGATTTGAGCGGCGACGAGGCATACCAGTGGATTTGGTCAAAACATCTCGCGCTGTCCTACTACAGCAAGCCATTGATGATTGCCGTAACGCAATGGCTCGGAACTTCGATATGGGGCGACACGGCGTTTGGCGTGCGATTTTTCTCACCATTGATCGCAGCCGTGGCCGGCATTTTGTTGCTGCGGTTCTTTGCAAGAGAAGTCAGCGCGCGGGCAGGATTCTACCTGATGTTGATTATCACCACGACGCCCCTCGTAACGGTGGGGGCAACCTTGATGACGGTGGATCCGTTGGCGGCGTTATTTTGGATAGCGGCGATGCTGGCTGGCTGGCGCGCACTGCGTCCGGACTCCGGAATGACAGCGTGGCTTTGGACGGGATTGTGGATGGGACTTGGATTTCTCAGCAAATACACGTCGCCTTTGCAGTGGTTGTGCTGGCTCGTGTTTTTCCTGCTCGTGCCTGAGGCACAAAAACATCTCCGACGTCCGGGACCATATCTTGCACTGGGCGTGAATCTGCTCTGCACACTGCCCGTTCTGATCTGGAATCAACAGAATGGTTGGGCTGGTTTTGAACATGTGGTTCAACACACAGACTCGGGTGAAGAATTGAAGCTGAGTCTGAGTTACCTCACCGAGTTTCTTGGAAGCGAATGGGCCTTGATGAATCCTGTTTTTTTCGGCGCGATCGCCCTGGCGATGGTTGGACTTTGGCGCACGCACCGTCGCGATGCACGGATGATCTACATCTTCAGCATGGGCGCGCCGGTGTTCGCCGTGTATCTCCTGCTGTCATTTAAGCAGCGGGTGTTGCCGAACTGGATCGCGCCCTCGGTACTGCCGTTGTTATGTGTGATGGTAATCTACTGGGAGCGACGAGAGCGGGACGGCGCACCGTGGGTCATGCGCTGGCTCGGCTGCGGTGTTGCACTTGGGGGAATTCTTGTCACCTTCATGTTGGATACAAATCTGATCGGGAAGATCATTGGCAGACCGCTGCCGGTTGCTGTGGATCCTCAAACGCGCGTCCGCGGTTATCGAGAGACTGCGAAGGTCGTTGAGCAGGCGCGTCAACGTCTCAAAGCAGAAGGGCGGGAGGTATTCGTCATCGCCAACCACTACAGCACGGCCGGCTTGCTGACGTTCTACACCCCGGAGGCAAGAACCAACGTCAAGTCCGCCCCGATTGTATTCTGCCCGCGCAGCGACTCACCACAAAGTCAGTTTTATTTCTGGCCGGGATACGAATCCACACAACGCGGGCACAATGCCATCTTCGTGCATGAGATTCGCCCGCTGCGACTGTCTTCGGACTGGTTCGTCCGCTGGCTTCGTGGCAACAAAGAGTTGTTCCGAGCCAGGAAAGAGGATTCCCGCCCGATGAGATTCCTCACCGCACAGTTTGAATCCGTCACGAATCTCGGTCCGCATGAAATCATCTATCGCAACCGTGTCGTCCGAAGCGTCCAAATCATCGAGTGTCGCAACTTGCGCTGAACCACCGCCTCAACGCGAGCGGGTCTGGCATGTGCATGATTACGATCTGGACTCAACGCTGGATTGCGGCCAGGCATTCAATTGGCGCCGGCATGGTGACATGTGGCGTGGCGTGGTTTCCGGACGGTGGGTGGAACTGGCATCGCGCCCCAACGAAGTCATTGCGCGCGCAGTTGAATCACAGCGCGATTGGTCGTGGCTGGAGGAGTATCTTCAACTTCGTGTTGATCTGGCGGAGGTGTTTGCCGAGTTTCCTGCTAACGATCCGCATCTTGAACAAGCCATCAAAACGTGCCGGGGGATGAGACTGCTGAAACAGGATCATTGGGAATGTCTCGCATCCTTTATCCTTTCTTCAACAAAACAGATCGTGCAAATCCAGCAGATCACAAACCTGCTGCGAAGTCGTTATGGTGAACGGGTAAAGGTACCTAATGGATGTGGCGACACATTCACATTTCCACAGGCTGAGAAAATCGTGTCCTTGACGGAGACCGACCTGCGCGGCTGCAAGATGGGATTTCGCGCGCCGTACCTACATGATGCTGCGCGCAAGGTCGCAAGCGGAGAAGTGGATTTGAAACGTATTGCGACACTGCCGCTTGTTGACGCTCAGGCGGAACTTATGAAGATCAACGGCGTCGGTGAAAAGATTGCCGAGTGCGTGTTGTTGTATGGATACGGCTTTCCAACGGCGTTTCCTGTGGACGTCTGGGTGGCGCGGGCGTTGAGCGAATTTTATTTCAAGGGACGCAAGGTCGCTCTGCCCAAGTTGCGCCGGTTTGCAGCGAAACATTTCGGTTGTCAGGCAGGCTACGCACAGCAGTACTTGTTTCAACACATCCGGCTGCGGGAAAAACGAATGAAGGCATCTGAAACATGAAAACCACAAGTGCAGGAAGAATTGACGTGTTATTATCGCCTGCGGAAATCGAGGCGAAGCGCGTACATGGTTTTGCGGGTGAGACGTGTGTCGTGTTTGATGTGCTGCGGGCAACGAGCGTCATTGTCACCGGACTGGCCAACGGTGCAGACGGCTACATACCTGTGGAGGAAATTGCGGATGCCGTGGCTTTGTATCGCAAGCATCCAATGCACCTTCTTGCCGGTGAGCGGGACGGATCGAGAATAACTGCGAACCAGAGCGGGGGCGTGGAGTTTCATCTTGGAAATTCTCCTCGCGAGCACTCACGAACGCAGGTGGCCGGTCGGACGATCATCAGCACGACAACAAATGGCACGCGCGCATTACGGGCGTGCCTCGGGGCGGACAGGATTCTCGCAGGTTCCTTTCTAAATCTTGGCGCTACGGCGCGCTGGCTCGAAGCAAACAAGGTTGGGAACATCACAATGATTTGCGCGGGGACCGGCAATGCACTGGCGCTTGAAGATGTGCTGGCCGCCGGCGCGTTGTGCAATGAATTGTTCGCAGGCGGATGCGGGAGGAATTTGTCTGATTCCGCCCAGGTTGCCGTGGGACTTTTTCGCGCATCACAGCGAAATCTTGTCAAAGTAGTAACTGAGGCACGCAACGCCCGGCGACTGTTAAGCATCCCGGAACTGCGCGATGACGTGGAGCTTTGTCTGCGAATGGATTCGATTCCGGTCGTCGCGGCGATGTCGCCCGATGGGATGCTTCGGTGTGTGATCTAAAAACAAAACGCCACCGGACTTCCAGCGGCGTTCGCGAACGGGAACAACCACCCGTTCACGGTGTCACCAACCCCAAAATGTTTTCGCGCGGGACAGCGTTGTAAATGCGGCTGTCGCAACTGTTGTTGCGGTTGTCGCCCAGGACGAAATACTTGTTTTCGCCGCAGATAAACCATTGTTCCGCGGCTTCCGGGCCGGCGTAGGTCGGCGTGCCTGGCTTGAGATAGGGCTCCACAAGTTCTTTCCCGTTCACAAAAATATGACCACCTTTGAGGTAGATGGAATCGCCTGCCTTGGCAACCACGCGCTTGATCGCATAGCCGTTGTCCGTCGGATCACGCAGAACGACAATATCTCCAGGTCTCGGATCGCGCACATGATACACCCAGCGATTTAGCACGTAGCGTTGCGAGTCGTGCAGGGTGGGAGTCATGCTTGTGCCAACAACCTGGACGGATTGAACGATGTAACGCGTGGCGAATTCAAAGGCGCAAAACGTGAATGCCGCCACAAGCAGCCACATGAGGAACATTTTGGTGATGATCAGCCATGAGAATCTTTTTCTGGGTATCGCGGCCACAACGGGAGGAGGCGTTGTTGATGCCTCCTTGGCCTCCATCTTCATCGAAAGTAGTAATCCCATAAAAATCTCCAACCAATTCCGTTCTGCGCGAGTATCATTCGCTTCTCAGCGAGTTTCGGGCAATGCAATTGAATACGGTGATGGAATGCGGGGATTACGGACTCGCTTGGCAGATACAGTTTGTTCCCGGGGCGAGAGGATGAAAAAGCCCGAAAAAGTGGAAGAAATCAAATGCACCGGGGCGCACCTGAACAACCCAAGGGGAATGAACGGGGACAATTTCCGGCAACTCCGGGACGGGGCCTCAAAGCATCAACGCGGATTACCATCAGTAGAGGTCACTTTTTCAATCGCCTCGCGCAGGCTTTCGAGAAGGAACGGCTTGCTGATGATGAAGTCCACGCCAGAAAGCGGATTATCCGAGGCCTTGAGCATTTCAGCGTAGGCAGTGATGAGAACGACGGGTTGTTGCGGAGCGCGCGACTTGATGGACATGGCAAGCTCGTCGCCCTTCATGGCAGGCATGGCATAGTCGGTGATGACGACGTCGTATTTGCCCTTGTCAAATTTTTCAAGCGCGTCTTTGCCACTGCCGGCGGTTTCGACCTTGTGACCATCAAACGCGAGCATCATGCGAACGGCGTCACAAACGTAAGGCTCGTCATCCACCACAAGGATGTTGCGGGACTTGATCGGAGCTTTGCTCATATCCAATTATTGTGATGCATTTTGAACGCGGCGACTTTACACGACTGCCACACTCACGCAAGGGATATTCCACCATCTAGCAGGTTTTCTGCCCGTCAGAGGACTTTGCCGGATCGGTTTTCAAAGATTCAAAATCCTCATCGAGAATACGGTATCGGCGGCCATCAAAATTACCGGAGTAAAGTTTCATCATTTCGTACGACATCGGTTTACGCACAAAGGTTGGAGGAAATGCCTCGCCGCGTTTCTGCAAACGGAAAAGCATCTTTGAACGCGGGGCTTCCTTGATTGCAAATTCACGCCAGGGAAATCCACGACGTTTCCAACCATGCAGTTCCTGTCCGTGGAAGTAGATGACTTTGTTTTCCGATGACAGGATGAAGAACGACGGTCCTTCGTCCTCCTGTTCCTCAATCTCAATCACATCCTTGACCACGATGTGATGCACCGCGAGTATTCCTTCAGCCAGATCGGCCTTCATGCCTTGTATGCGCTTCCTTCCGCCACTCCAGATTTTGTCCTTTCGATAGAGCCAGACGGCGAATGCGAGCGAAGGAACCATCCACCAGATGTCCCAGGCGAAGAACTGACGCGGCTTTCCGAACGCGAGATGAATGGAGCGTAAACATGTGGTTACGAATCCAATGACCGCCAAATAAATGACCACACGCAACGGCTGAATCCACCAACTCACATAGCCACGAAGCTCGCGCTTCTGTCTGGCGGTCATGGGTTCATAGGTCGTTTGCATGAGTCGCGACTGCGAGAATAGTTTTGGTGAAACGATTCCCCGATGTCGAGCCATGACAGACGCGAACGCAGACTTGCTTTTCTCCCGTCGTCCCGGGCTTACTACAAACGAGCAACCCATCACGACGCGGTTGAATCCGATCATGAACGCCATTCAAGCCGACCTCACGGAAAGCCAGCAGGCCGAACTCAAATCCAGCGCACTTTTCAACGATGACCTTGCGCCCGTACCTTCCACGCAGCGCAAATGGGCAGCCGGCAGTTTCGCAGCACTGTGGATTTCCATGTCTGCCTGCATCCCCACCTATATGCTCGCCTCCTCGCTCATCGGCGGCGGCATGAACTGGTGGCAGGCGGTGTTCACAATCTTTCTCGGCAACCTGATCGTACTCGTGCCGATGGTTCTCAATGCCCACGCCGGAACAAAATACGGCATCCCGTTTCCGGTCTATTGCCGCGCGTCCTTCGGCACGCTTGGAGCCAACGTGCCGGCAATTCTCCGGGCGCTCGTTGCTTGCGGGTGGTTCGGCATCCAGGCGTGGATCGGCGGCGACGCGATTTACAAAATCCTCGGTGTGTTCCTGCCCCGACTTTTGGAAGCCAAAGCCCTCCCGGTTTTGGATATCAATGGATACCAGTTTGTTTGCTTCCTCCTTTTCTGGAGCATCAACATGTGGGTCATTTACCGCGGCATTGATACAATCCGGTTTCTGCTTAACATCAAGGCTCCGCTTCTCATCGTTCTCGGATTGCTGTTGCTTTGGTGGGCCTGGCGGAATGCGGGCGGCTTCGGACCGATGCTTTCACAACCATCGGCTTTCGACCCGGGCCAGCCCAAGGCCGGTCAGTTCTGGAGTTACTTTTTCCCGGCACTCACGGGCATGATTGGTTTTTGGGCGACGCTCTCGCTGAACATTCCGGACTTCTCGCGTTACGCAAAATCCCAGCGCGACCAGATCCTTGGCCAGGCCCTCGGCCTGCCAACAACGATGGCGCTGTATTCATTCATCGGCGTCGCCGTCACCTCGGCAACAACAATCATCTTCCACGAGACACTCTGGAATCCTGTTGATGTGCTGACGCGATTCAAGAACCCCGCCGTGCTTGTTACAGCCTTGATTTCGCTCTGCATCGCCACGCTGGCGACAAACATCGCCGCAAATGTTGTAAGTCCTGCCAACGACTTCGCGCATCTCGCGCCGCGATGGATTTCATTCCGTGTGGGTGGTTACATCACGGGCTTCATTGGCGTGTTGATGATGCCCTGGAAACTTGTTTCCGATCCAAGTGGATACATCTTCACCTGGCTGATTGCCTACAGCGCGCTGCTCGGACCGATTGGCGGAATCCTGATCGCGGACTATTTCGTCTGTCGCCATTGCAAACTTGATCTGGTTGCGCTCTACAAGGCGGATGGGGAATACCGGTTCACGAACGGTTTCAGTGTGGTGGCGTTGATTGCGTTGCTGCTCGGAGCGTTGCCGAGCCTGCCGGGATTCCTGGTTCAGATAAAGGCACTCGGGCAAGGGAGCGTGCCACAATTGCTGGCCGACCTGTATCACTACGCGTGGTTCATCGGTTTTGCAGTGGCGTTTGTCGTTTATGTGGGCGGAAGAAAAATCACGCAGGTTGTGAAATGATTTCAACCGCATTGGCAAAATCCGGGTTTGTGTCCGTGAATTTCCTCTCGTAGCCTGCTTGCATGGACGCCGACCTCATCAAACGCGCGCTCGCGGACATCACTGCCGAACAGGATCCGACGTTGAAGAGTCTCAAGCTGGCGTCGGTGACCACGATGCTTTGGGCGGAGCGCGGAGTCGAGTTGGTGGTTGTGGGCGGCTCGGCCATTGAAATTCTCACAGACGGCGCCTACACCTCGGGCGACCTCGACATGTGCCATTCGACGGCTGCGACGCTTCCAATTCGCGATCGCCAGGAAGTCATGGCCGGGTTGAATGCCGAAGGCGGGCCACGAAACTGGAAAGTGGCCGGGATGTTTCTGGACCTGCTCGGCCCCGCCGAGAGTTTTGCCCGGACTCCGTTTCGCAGAATTGCAGCGGAGTATGGCGCGGTGTGGATTATGAAACCCGAGGACTTGTTGGTCGAGCGAGTGCTGGTTTCGGTTTATCCGCAGCCGCATCCGTCTGCTCGTGCATGCGCGCGGGAACTTGCTTTTGTCGCGCTCGGCGGTGCGATTGACATGGATTGGAAGGAAGTTCTTCGTGTTGCCAGCCTGCCGGAATATCGTAATGTCGAGGAGTGCAAAGTGCTCGTTTGCGAAGTCGCCAATGAACTCAAAATCAAAAGTCCCTTCGATACCGATTGAAGGTTCGATCAGCTACGAAGACTGGCTCAAGGGCCGGCGTTTCCGCCGCGAGTTGAGCGAGCGCGCAACGGGCGGGCTTGTAATCCGCCGCGAATCCAGTTCCAGCGACAAGCGCCTGCGGAAACTCTTCAACGGCGAGCGCGGCCTGCCGTTCACGCCGACGGAGAAGCTTTGACACTTAACAACCTGTGGCAGCCGTCGGCTGCTGCTGGATTATTTCTTCAACCCCTTGCAGAAATTCTCGATGCGCGCCAACCCCTTCTCGATGTTCGCCATGCTCGTCGCGTAACTGAGGCGGATGTAATCGTCCGCGCCAAACGCGATGCCCGGAACGGCAGCGACTTTTTCCTGCTCTAAAAGCCTTGCACAAAAGTCGGCAGACTTGAGACCGGTCCCGGAGATGTTCGGAAAGAGATAGAACGCACCCTTGGCGTTCACGCAGGTAATGCCGGACATTGAGTTGAGTTTGTTGAACGCGTAGGTACGCCGTTTGGCAAATTCCGCCAGCCACTTGGGCAAATGATCCTGCGGGCCATTGAGCGCGGCAACCGCTCCCTTCTGCGCAAACGACGTCGGATTGCTCGTGCTGTGGCTCTGCACGGCGTCAATCGCTCTGGCAATCGGCTCAGGCGCGGCACACCAACCCAGCCGCCATCCCGTCATGCTCCAGGCTTTCGCGAAACCGTGGACGATGATCGTGTGGTCGTAGTGGGCCTGGGAAAAACTCGCGACACTCTTCACCGTTGCACCATCATAGAGCAGATGTTCGTAAATCTCGTCGCTCATGATGAGCACTCCCTTTTCGACACAGATGTCGCCGAGTGCTTTGGTCTCGTCTGGCGTGTAAACGCTGCCAGTCGGATTGCTGGGCGAGTTTAACACGAACAACCGCGTGCGCGGCGTGATGGCGGCGCGGAGTTGCGCGGGAGTGACTTTGAATTCGGTCTTGTCAGTCGTTTCGAGGATCACCGGCTTTGCTCCAGCCAGCTTGACCATTTCGGGGTAACTCAACCAGTACGGCGCAGGGATGATGACCTCGTCCCCTTCCTGACACGTCGCGAGAATGACGTTGAAACAGGAGTGCTTGCCACCGCAACTGACAATGATTTGCGAAGGCTTGTAGCCAAGTCCGTTCTCGCGTTTGTGTTTGTCCGCAATGGCCTGACGGAGTTCGGGAATGCCGGCGGCAGGCGTGTATTTGGTGAACCCATCCGCGAGTGCCTTGGCACAGGCGTCCTTGATATGCTGAGGCGTATCAAAGTCCGGTTCGCCCGCGCCAAAGCCGACCACGTCCAGACCATCAGCCTTCATCTGCTTGGCCTTGGAATCAATGACCAATGTGAGCGAGGGGCTGAGCGATGCTGCGCGTTGCGAAATCCTGTAATTCATAAAGCAGGGCAGAGGTTAGCGGACACGCGCATGAGGACAAGCCGTTTTGCAACCGGAACGATGGATTGGAAGAGTTCGCCCTTACTTTTTTCCCACACCGGAGAGAAAACTCTTTTTGCAATCCGGACAGACGCCATGAGTGAGATGCGCGGCTGAATGCGCGTCGAGGTAATGGTCAATTTGTTCCCAATAGCCGCTGTCATTCCTGACCTTCTTGCACCATGCGCACAATGGGAGCAGTCCGGAAAGAGTTTCCACCTCGGTGGTAAGTTGTTTTGTTTTGCGGAGAGTGGCAAGCGCGTCAGCACATTCACCCAGCAACAGCGACAACAAACTATGCGCCACGTCCGTCGCGGGCGTTGGCTCCTTTTGCAACAACCCGCAAAACATCCCCACCGCCTGCGAGGAGAGCGTCATCCCGTGCAACATTCCCCGCACTGTTGACGGGCCATCGGGCATTTCAAAAAGCACCGGCGCACCGCGTCGCAGCGCCAGCGCAAACCGGCCTGACTTGATCTGCTCGTTGATAATTCGTTCAAGCAGCGCCGATTCCACCTCTGGTGCGACGAAGCTCAACTGGAAATCCATCTCCTGCGGATTGACGAGCAGGAACCCCACCGCTCGAAAAAGATTCAGCCCGGCCACATAGTAGTGAGTCACCGAAAGTATGCCTTTCGAGTCGTTTTCCTGGTGCAGGTCGTGACGAAAATGTTCCAGCGCTGAAAAGAGCGAGACCAGCTCGCGGCGGGAGTCGAGTTCACCGAGCTTCCCAAGACCCGTGCGTAGAAAATCGGGGTAAACCGAGTCAAACTGCCCGCTCTGGGCTGATTGGAGGTTCATGACTTGAGAAACATTTCTTTTGCCGCCTCAATCTGTTCGTCAATCCCAATCATCACCGGTTCGAGCACGGCTGTTTTCAAATTCAACACCGCCCACGCCTGAGGATTGAGCGGCGAGACATGGCGTTCGCCCGAGCTGCCCATTTGCATGGCGTTGACCAGGTGATCCGACACATGCACCACAGATGCCTCCATCTGACCCACGGAAGAATTCTGCGGACAATGGTGGTAACCCACGGCATGAACCAGGGCCGGCGGATATTTCCAGTTCCTCAAAAGCGCCTCCGCGATGCCTTGATGATCGAAGCCCATCACTTTCACCTCGGCTTCGCGCAACAGGATGTGCTCCTTCCGGTACAGTTCAAAAACCCTCTGCGCAATTTTTGGCGACTGAAGGAACAACACCAGCCGCCCGATATCGTGCAACAACCCTGCAACGAAGAAGCGATCGGGTTTTGGCAGCCGTCCCTCCATTGCAATCAGTCGTGCACCGATGCCGCACGCTAGGCTGTGCTCCCAAAATGATTGCATGTTCACAAACTCGTCCGCCACATCTGTGAACTGTTCGATCACGCTCGACGCCGTCAAAAGGTCTTGAACCTGTTGAACGCCAATCAAGCCAATGGCCTCAGACACCGTACTCAAGCGCGTGGAGAATCCGCAGTAGGCACTGTTTGCAAACCTCAGCAAACGCGATGTCAGGTCGGGATCCTTCTCGATGATTTCTGCAATGCTACCCAGACTGGATTGGGGCGAAGCAAGCGCAGACTCGATTTCACGCAGGAGCGGCCCGTATGAGCCAAGACTGGATGGCGTGGCTTGAACAAGCGATTCAATGGTCGGAGTGGATATTGTCATGGCTCGCTAAAACTGGCCGCGTTTTATACGACGACTTAACAGCAGCCGGAGCAACTCCGCGAAGATTTGATCATTGTCATCTGGCCTCCAGAAAATCGCTTTCGTCTCGGCAGTCAGTCTTGCGAGCGTTTCCGGAGGCAGCTTGCTGAGGATATCTGTGTTGCCCGCGCCATCCGCCGACTTCACATCAATCTCGAGCACTCCCCAGGCTTGAAGAATCCCGATCTGTCGCGTCGTCAGCTTTGCACCCGCAGGAATGAGGAGCATGTCATCCATGTTCTTCACGTCGGTGATGACGACCATTCCCTCCTTGAGTTGCTCGGTTTTGATTCGAGGCATGAGTTGATTTTGAAGTTCAGTCTGTCGCCGCGAGTATCATGTCCCGCGTGTAATAAAGGATGCGTCCACAGTTCGTGCAGGTCACGATCTCCTGCTGACCCTGGCTCGTAATGAGCACCTGCGCTGGCAGCTTCATGTGGCAGCCGCCGCAAACACCGTGGTTCACGCCCACGATTGCACTGTCGCCCTTGCTCTTGAGCAGTCGTTCATAACGACCACGCGTGGTTTCGTCCACGGCAGACGCGAGTTCACCGCGATTGCTCTCAAGCTCGCCGAGTTCCTTCGATAAATTCTGCTCACGCTCCCCCAGTTTGGAAATTTGTTCCTCAACCAGCTTTTTGGCGGCGTCCGCCTCGCGTGTGGCAGCGACCATGTTCTTCTGCGCCTGCTCCCCCTGCTCCATCAAAACGATTTCCTGATCCTCAATCTTGTTGATGTCCGCCTTGCACGTTTCGATCTCGTGAGCCAGGGCGCGGTACTCTTCGTTCTTGCGGGTCTGCAACTGCTGGTTGGCGTACTTCTCGATCTGGCTCTTTTTCGACTCGACGTCGAGCTCGAGACGCTTGCGCTCGGACTCGATCTGTTTGACGCGGAGCCTGGCATTCTCAAGAGCCGTCTGTGTCCCGGCGAGCTTGGCCTTGAGGGATTGGCGTTCGGGTTCGATGTGGGCGAGTTCGGTCTGCACCCGCCGAATCTTCCGATCGCGATCCTGAAGGATGAGGAGCTTTTCGATGACTTCGAGCATTTGTGAGAAGCAGCCTAATGAGCCCGCGCGATCAAGTCAATCGCAGGTCAAGCCGCCTTCACTTCTTCAACTGCGCGGGCACGGGTGAGAAATACTTCAATGTGATGCCGTCCACGTTCGCGTTGCACGAATACACGGAGTAACCGAAATACTTCGCCACCGTCTCGAATGGCGGCAGCAACGAGAAATCAATCCAGTCCTTGAACTTTTTCTCCGGCGCGGCAAACGGAAGCGCGCTCACCAGCGGATTGAAATCGTCCGCGCTGTTGGTGGATGAACTTGAACTCTTCCGCAACGCCTCCATCATCATGCGCATGGATTCCGTCTGGTTTTCATAGCCGAACCATCCTGTGCCCTGCCCGCCGACTTTTTGAGCGGTTTCGGCCAGACCCGCCACTTCACGCAAAGGTTTTGGGGGCGTCTCGCTGCTGCGCAGGAATTCCTCCAGCGTGGCGATGTCCGTGCTGAATGCGACGTAACCACCGCTCGCCGCATAGTTGAACGAACGTGACACCGCTTTTTCACCGGCACCGGTTTGCGGCGATGGCAGTTTCATGCTGTAAATCTTCCTGCCAAGAAACTCGCGGGTCTCCGGTTTGCCGCCGGACGCGTTCAGGATGACGAGTATTCCTTTGAGCGACGCGGCAAGTTTGTCAGCAGCGGGCGAACCCACGAGTGTCAGGGAAGGAGCCGAGTTTAACGCTGTCAGCGAAGTGTCGCGCGGCACTTTCTCGTATGTGATCAGGTCATCGCCAAGATTGGCAAAAATGTTTTTGCGGATGTCAAAGCCGGGCTCGTCCACCCGCATGGCCTCGTTGCCGTTGCTGATAAAAAAATTCAACATGTTGACCGCCTGGGGCGAAATGTCGCCGAGGATCTTCTCAATGCTCGCAACGGCCTTCGGCAGATCAATCCTCACGCGCTGGAACTTGACGGCGTCCGCAGGAACGAACGCCGGGGGCGCGGCATCTTTCGCCTCGGTGGCAAGAATCTTGAACAAGCCTTCACGGGCTGATTCAGGAATGCCGAGCAACATTTCAATTCCCGCCCCATCCGGTGCGCTGCGGTAGCCCGCCGCGATGGATTTCAATCCGGCGATGCCCAGCGCGGTGACGATTTTCTTCTTGTCGGGAAGCGGCATCGGGTTCGGAGCGTCAGGATTTGGCTTTTCATCCGGCATCTTGTTAAAAACGTCCACGAAGGCCTTGGTGTTAATCCACAGAAATGCGGGAGCATCACGGAAGACGGCCAGCCGGCTTGATTCAAACGCGGGCAGATCGCCGAGCACCGGAGCAGAACCGCCGGTGAGTTTGGCGAGTATCTTTTCGAGAGACTTCGGTGCATCGCCATTGGGAGCGCTGCCGATGATGAGAAGCGATTCGTGCTGGCCGATGTAAAGCCGGTTGACGTCGTCCTTCTTCTTCTCACCCTCCTTCCCGAGTTCCTCAATCGGACGCGACTCTGGAAAAAACTGCCGGATTGTCCTTGGCACATCGTTTGTTGTGAGCGTAATGATGATGAACTCCGCGTCGCGAATTTTCTCCGTCTTGATTGTCTTGCCGGCATCCGTCCACTTCTTCCGAAACTCCGCGATGTTCTTTTTGAGCTGTTCGGACTTGTCCTTTGAGTCGAGCAGAAACACGAAGCCCGGTTCGGCATCGCTCTTTCCCTCCCATCCGTCCTGTGTCACCGCCAGCGTGATCTGGCCTTGAAGCAATGCGCCGTAATCGGAAAACTTGACGCCCAAATCACGCTCAAGCGGCACAATCAATTCATCATTCCACTTCTTTTCAAACTTTTCGCGGAATGGTTTCATGGCGGGATCATCCCAGAACAAACGCATGGGCGACTGAAGGTAAATCTCGCGCAGCTTTGAATAGTCAGGCGCACTCAAAACAAACAATGTGTCCGACGGCAACAACCGCTCCACGGGCGGAACAGCGGCGGGCGACGAGACGATGGACAGAAACAAGGTAACTAACGCAAATTGAAAGCTATTTGCTCGATGGAGGAATGATTTGTTCATGAGAGATGGGCTGGCTTGATGGAAAACGGTGCTGGTGCGGTAAAAGAATGCAAGAGAGGAGAGTTCATTCCTTCGGCGCGCTTTGTTTCGTGCGGCCGGGTGGTTCAAGATAGCGAAACGGATTACTAGGATTGTCGTTCGAGTAGGTGTAGGCGTCGCGATGATCGAGAAAGTAGCGAACGACTTCCGCCGGAATTGCAAAACCAAGGCCTTCGCCGAAATTGATCTTCATGTTCGTGATGCCGACGACTTCGCCGCTGAGATTGAACAACGGCCCGCCGCTGTTGCCGGGATTGATCTGCGCCGTCGTCTGCAAGTAAAGATCGCCGCCCACCTGACGCGTCTTGGTGCTGAGGATTCCCTCCGTCACCGTACGCTCCAAGCCAAGCGGACTGCCAATGGCAAACACTCGCTCGCCCACCGACAACGCATCCGCGCTCCCGATCCCCACCGTCTTGAACTTCGGCGCGTCCTTGTCATCCACCTTGAGCAGCGTCAGGTCCTGAAACTTGTTCATCGCCACGATACGCACCTGCTTGTAGGTCTTGCGCTCAAGCTGGCCATTTTTCTGATGATAAACCTCCACGGAAATCTGGGTCTCGCCCTCGATCACGTGAAAGTTCGTCATCAGGAAGCCGTCTTCGTTGATGAAGAATCCGGATCCAAGTCCACCCGGCGTGCGCACCTGCACGACGGCTTCTCCGAGCTGATTGACGAGATCGCGCACGTTGCGCTCAGGACCGGCCTTCGGGGAGGAACGATAAAAACCTGTGGAGACCGGCGCTTCGTTCCTGGTCTCAGCAGCGACGGCCTTTTTCTCGGAACTGCTCTTCTTTTTTGAATCACGTTCAGCAGGCGCGGCATCGCCGGAGGAAATCTTCGCCACATGATCGCGCGGAATGACCAGCACCGTGTAACCCAGGTCCACGACAACGCTGTCGCGTTTCTCAGCGAGTATCTTTCCTGTGACAGAGGACTTCTCCTTGAGTTCAACCACGTCAGCGCGGGCGCCGCCGGGCGCAGACAAGGCGCACAGCACGAGGACAAAGATGTTCTTCAGCGACATGACAGAACACTATAGAAGCCCTCGTGCAATGACAAGCGGTGTCCCAATTACTTTGTGACAGAATCCCATCGAGACTTGAAGTCATTGAGGCACAGACTTGCTTCACAAGATGAAAGTCGAATAATCGGACTATGAAAACCATCGCTATCATTGGAGCGTCAAACGACAGGAACAAATATGGGAACAAAGCGGTGCGAGCCTTTCGACAGCAGGGCTATGAGGTGTTTCCCGTGAATCCCAAGGACGAAATGGTTGAAGGCTTGCGCGCTTTCAAGTCCATCGCTGAAGTTCCAGTGCGCCCCGAAATGGTCAGCGTGTATTTGCCGCCACCGGTGTTGTTGAAGGTGCTGCCTGACATTGCAGCAAAAGGTTGCGACGAGTTGTGGCTGAATCCGGGAACGGAGTCAGACGAAGTGCTGGCGGAGGCTGAACGTCTCGGGCTCAACGTGGTTCAGGCGTGCAGCATCCTCGGTGTCGGCGTATCGCCGAGCGAGTTGTGAACGAATAATTGAACAACAAAGTAACGAAGGAACAAAGTTTCTGCCCGGCTTCGTTACTTTGTTTCTTTGCTGTTTAACTCATCCCACGCCGCCGGCGATCTGCTTTGGTTCGCCTTTGAGCAACGCAACGCCGTAATCGCGGTTCATGCGGGCGATGAAGTCCAACGAAATTTCCTTCGGGCAAACCGCCTCGCAGCTTCCGGTGACCGTGCAAGCGCCGAACCCTTCCGCGTCCATCTGCGTGACCATCGCTTTCACGCGCTTGAAGCGCTCGGGCTGGCCCTGGGGCAACAGGCCGAGATGCGAAACCTTCGCGGCCACGAACAACATCGCGCTCGCATTTTTGCACGCGGCCACACACGCGCCGCAACCGATGCATTGCGCGGCGTCCATCGCGAGATCGGCGTTTTCCTTCGGCACAGGAATCGAGTTTGCGTCTGGCGCGGCACCAGTGCGCACACTGATGAAACCACCCGCGTGCTGGATGCGATCAAACGCTTTCCGGTCCACGACGAGGTCTTTGATGATCGGAAAAGCTTTCGCACGGAACGGCTCGACGACGATGGTGTCGCCGTCGCGGAAACTGCGCATGTAAGTCTGGCAGGTCGCCACGCCCCGGTGCGGGCCGTGGGGCTTGCCGCCGATCACCAACGAGCAGGTGCCGCAGATGCCTTCACGGCAATCATGGTCGAACGCGATCGGGTCTTCGCCCTTGTTCGCGAGTTCTTCATTCACCACGTCCAGCATTTCGAGGAACGACATGTTCTCGTTCAGCGCCGGAGATTCATAGGTCCGGAACTCGCCGGCCGTGTTGCGGTTCTTCTGCCGCCAGACTTTGAGTTTAACTTTCATGACTGCGAATCAATTCTTGGTTGCGGCTTATTTGTACGAGCGCGTGCTCATGTGAACTTCCTCATATACGAGCGGCTCCTTGTTGAGGATCGGCGCTTTGTCGGGAGCGCCGCCGTATTCCCAGCCGGCCACATAGGCGAAGGCATCATCGCGACGCTTCACGTCCCCGGGATTCACGAGGCCCTGCTTGGTTTCGGGATCGTCCTTGGTGTACTGATATTCCTCGCGGAAATGGCCGCCGCAGCTTTCCTCCCGGTGCAGCGCATCGCGGCAAATGAGTTCACCCAGTTCCATGAAGTCGGCGATACGCCCCGCGTTCTCCAGCGACTGATTCCACTCGCCCGCCTCGCCCGCGACCTTGACGTTCCTCCAATACTCCTCGCGCAACTCGCCGATGAGTTTGATGCCCGTTTCCAGCCCGGCTTTGTTACGCGCCATGCCACAGTGATCCCACATCAACTTGCCAAGTTCCTTGTGGAAGCTGGCCGGGGTGCGCGTGCCTTTGTTGCCGAGCAACTGCTTCGTGAGGCTCTGAACACTTTCTTCAGCCTGTTTGAAAGCGGCGTTGTCGGTCGCCGGACGCTTGTCGGGCTTTTGGGAAGCGAGATAGCCGCTGATGGTCGCCGGCAAAACAAAGTAGCCATCGCTCAAACCTTGCATCAACGCGCTCGCGCCAAGCCGGTTCGCGCCGTGATCGGAGAAGTTTGCCTCGCCCAGCACGAACAGGCCGGGGACGTTGCTCATCAGGTTGTAATCCACCCACAGGCCGCCCATCGTGTAATGCACGGCGGGATAAATCCGCATCGGCGTCTTGTAGGCGTCTTCGTTCGTGATCTCGTGATACATCGCGAACAGGTTGCCGTAACGCTCACGAACCTTGCCCTCGCCAAGTCGTCCGATGGCGTCCGCGAAATCGAGATAAACCCCCAAACCGGTTTCACCGATGCCACGACCCTCGTCACAAACGGTCTTGGCTGCGCGGCTCGCGATGTCGCGTGGCGCGAGGTTTCCGAACGCAGAATACATGCGCTCCAAATAATAATCGCGGTCCGCCTCGGCGATGTCCGACGGCGCTTTCCTGCAATCTTCCTTCTTCTTCGGCACCCAGACGCGACCGTCGTTCCGCAGCGATTCGCTCATCAACGTAAGCTTCGATTGATAATCGCCGCTCACCGGGATGCAGGTCGGATGAATCTGCATGTAGCACGGATTGCCAAAGCACGCGCCGCGCTTGTAAGCGCGCCAGATGGCGGTGGCGTTCGCACCGCGCGCGTAGGTCGAGAGATTATAGACATTGCCATAGCCGCCCGTCGCGAGCACGACGGCGTCGGCGTTGTGCCGGGTGATCTCGCCGGTCTGGAGATTGCGGACGATGATGCCCTTCGCGTGGCCGTCCACGACGACGAGATCAAGCATCTCGGAGTGCGTGTAAGATTTCACCGCGCCCTGCCCGATCATCTTGTTCAACGCCGAGTAAGCGCCGAGCAATAACTGCTGGCCGGTCTGGCCGCGCGCGTAAAACGTGCGCGAAACCTGCGCGCCGCCGAAGGAACGGTTATCGAGCAACCCGCCGTATTCGCGGGCAAACGGCACGCCCTGCGCCGCGCACTGGTCTATGATGTTGACCGACACTTCGGCGAGCCGATGCACGTTGGCTTCGCGGGCGCGGAAGTCGCCGCCCTTGATCGTGTCGTAGAACAGGCGATGCACAGAGTCGCCGTCGTTCTGATAGTTCTTCGCGGCGTTGATGCCGCCCTGCGCGGCGACCGAGTGGGCGCGGCGGGGCGAATCGTGGAAAACAAAATTGTGAACCTCGTAGCCGAGTTCCGCGAGCGTCGCGCTCGCGCTCGCGCCGGCCAGACCCGCGCCGACGACGATGATCTTGTATTTCCGCTTGTTCGCCGGGTTGATGAGCTTGGTGTTGAACTTGTAGCTCTCCCACTTGGAGGCAAGCGGGCCGGACGGGATGTTGGAATTCAGCGTGGCCATGTTAGTGGGTCTCCTTTCCCTGAGTGGCGACCGCAGGTTGGACCGACGCGCTGTCTTTCAATTGTGCCGCTGCCTTCCCGGCATAGTCCGAGCCAACCACCCGCATGTAAATCGAAATGGGAATCAAAGCGTATCCAATGAAAATGGCGATGCTTGCTCCTTTGGCCAGGAATTGAATGCGCGGCCACCAAACGTGGTCGCGAAGACCAAATGATTGAAAAGCGCTGGCGATGCCATGTCCGAGGTGAATGAACAGAAGCGCCTGTGCGACGATATAAAACAACGCCACCCACCAGACCTGGAAGCCGAGAACCATCATGGCATAAACATCCGGCACGATCTCACCGTGCAAAACAGTTTTGATTTTCGTGAAATCACCCACGCCGTTGATTGCAGGAAGTCGCGCCGTGAAATGAGCGAGGTGATACACGATGAACGCCGCGATCACGATGCCACTCATCAGCATGTAACGGGATTGCCACGCCGAGCCGTAAGCTTCGCCGCCAGAGTAAGTCACCGGCCTCGCGGCTTTGTTTGCAATGCTCAACTGGACGGCCGTCGTAACGTGCAATACAACGAGCACTAGCAATCCAATGCGCGCCCCCCAAACCATCGCAGGCTTGCTTTGTAAAAAGTGCGCGTACGTGTTGATCAGTTCAGGCGGGCCGAAGACTTGCAGGTTGCCCACGAGATGACCGATGACAAACAAGAAAAGCAACGCACCGGTCCCGGCCATCACATACTTTTTACCAATCGACGATTTGAAAATTACCGACACAATGCTCATTGAAACGGTTGGTTGAATTGACGGCGTGAATGCCGCTTGAGACCGCGAAATCTAATGACTTCACGCGGCTCGCGTCAACGAAACTCCCATGGTATAAGCGCACGCCCGATGAAAGATTGCCGTCACTAATCCGGATCAGCAGCACGCCGCATCACAAACAAACATTGGGCAACAGTTCACTTGTCATCACAAGCAACAAGCCCAACACTGTGCCCATGCAAGTAACTCTTGTTATGACGATCATCGGCGAGGACCGCACCGGCCTTGTGGAATCCGTTGCGCGGATCGTGGCCGAACACGACGGCAACTGGCTCGAAAGCCGGATGTGCCGCCTTGGCGGCGACTTCGCCGGCATTCTCCGCGTTCAGGTGCCGCAAGCGAAACGCGCCTCATTGGAAAAATCCCTCGCTGACATTAAAAATTTATCGGTTGTGGTCCGGTCGGCCGAGGGTGCCGTTGCGAGCTCGGTTCAGCAACTTGCCACGCTTGAGGTCTTCGGCAACGATCGTCCTGGCATCGTGCGTGAATTCACCAGCGCGCTTGCCGCGCAAGGAGTCAACGTCGAGGAACTCGCCACGGAATGTATAAGCGCACCCATGAGCGGTGAACCGCTCTTCAAGGCAACGGCCAAACTTTCTTTTCCCGCAGGCGTGGCAATGGGTGCTCTGCGCCAGTCGCTCGAAAAAAATCTTCCCGGCATGACGGTGGAAATCTCCGTGCGGCTCTGAATTCAACAGTGAAGCCGGATGACTCGCGCATGAGAAAAAAATTGTTGCGCGACCAACCGGCGCACCGGGGGATCACCGGGAGGCGATTTGATTTTAGGACAAATATGAGTGCGGCTGTGTTAAACACGAACGGAAATGAATCGCCGGATTGTGTTCAACAACCAGACCCGGCGCGTACGATTTTTTGAAACGGCTGCTTTATCCGGCCTGTTCTGCGTCTGACTCTACTCCCCGGCTTGTGTTGGCAACCTTTCTGCGAATGATCCCTTGGTCTGTCGTAACAAGGAGTCTTAAATATGTTGTTCAAGGGATGTCGTAATCGGAAGAGTCTTACCGCTCTTATTTCACTTCTGAGTCTCGTTACCGCACTCGCGCCATTTTCAGGATTGTCCGCCAGTGTAACCTTGGGTTGGGATCCTTCCACTGATGCTGATGTAGTTGGCTACAAGGTTTACTATGGCGCTGCCGCTGGTTCTTACACCAATTCAATCCAGGTTGGCAACGTGACCACAGCCACCGTGAGCAACATGGTCGGTGGAGTGACCTATTACTTCGCTGCCAGCACGCTTAACAGCATCGGCCTGGAAAGTGTAATGTCCGCCGAAACTTCCTACCTCATGCCCGTGCCGGTGAATCTGCCACCAACACTCAATGCACTCGGCAATCTCACCCTCAACGAAGGCGCATCCGCGCAAATCGTGAACCTGTCAGGCATCAGTTCCGGCGCGACAAATGAATCGCAAACGCTGACGGTCACCGCGAGTTCAAGCAACACTGGGTTGATCCCAAATCCCACTGTGTCGTACACCAGTCCGAACAGCGCTGGAACAATCACGTTTACTCCCCTGCCCTTCGCGTTTGGGTCGGCAACCATCACAGTCACCGTCAATGACGGAGGCGCAAGCAACAACATCATCACGCGCACGTTCACCGTCGCGGTCAATTCCGTGAACCAGTCGCCCACGCTCAACACGCTGGCAAACATTTCAGTGAATGAAAGTGCGCCATTGCAGACTGTGAACCTTGCTGGTATCGGCAGCGGTGCCGCGAATGAATCGCAGACACTCACCGTCACGGCCAGTTCGAGCAACATCGGTTTGATTCCGAACCCCACGGTGAACTACACAAGCCCGAACGCCACTGGATCAATCTCGTTCACACCCGTACCACTCGCTTCCGGTTCGGCGACGATCACCGTCAGCGTTAACGACGGCGGCGCAAGCAACAACATCGTCACGCGCACATTCACCGTCACGGTGAACTCGATAAATCAAGCCCCCACGCTGAATACGCTCGCAAACCTTTCGATCAATGAAGGTTCAGGGCTGCAGACGGTGAGCCTCACTGGAATCGGCACGGGCGCAGCAAATGAAACGCAGACGCTGATCGTCACCGCCAGTTCGAGCAACACCGGCCTGATCCCGAATCCGACCGTGAGTTACACCAGCCCAAGCAGCACTGGCTCGATCTCGTTCACACCGGTTTCCAATGCCGGCGGCACCGCCACCATCACCGTCACGGTGAACGACGGCAGCGCGACCAGCAACACAGTCACACGAACGTTCACCACCACGGTCAATCGCCTGCCCACAATCACAACCATTGCCAACCAGAC
>JABFSR010000144.1 GCA_013140495.1 Verrucomicrobiota bacterium | reverse complement strand
TCCTCTTGCTGCACGAAATGTTCTTCACCACCGGTATCGAATGCCTTGAAGATATAGGCGTTGAAGAGGGCCACGCCGATATTGTTTAGCTTGAGTTGAACCTGATCGAGATAGTCATGCAACCCGGCATCGAAGACCTCCTCGATTGTGCAGAATTGCAGTTCCGCTGCAAACCGCCCGCAAAGTTTTTCCGCATCATTGGAGAAGCGCCGGTCGGAAACGCCGGAGATGCGACGCAATGAATCATTCAACCGCTCGACACAAAAGCGGATGGAACGCGGAAAATCTTCGTTCAACAGAAGGAATTCGGCCACATGCCGGGGATGTACTTCGGCACCGTAGATGGATTTGAACGCATCCCATGCGCTGCATGAACGCAAGACGGCAGACCATTCAAGCGTGTCGTTTTGATTCACCGTCTTGGGCAACCCGCGAAGCGGCAGGGTGTGATAACGCAGATCGAGGATACGCGAAGTCTTGTCAGCGCGTTCGATGTAACGCCCAGCTTCACTGAACCACCAACCTTCATTGTGAATGTGCGTGGCGTCACTCAATCCCACCAACTGAAGTGAGCTCGCTTTTATCTGGCTGAAGAAATCCGTCGGGCTGTCCATCCACATCTGCCGGGCCTGCGGTGAAAGCATGAAGAGATAAAGCCGGTTCAATTCCTCCCATGTCTCCTGTGTGATTTGATCGCGCACCATGCGCGCGTTTTCCCGCGCGCTGCAAATGGAGGACACGATGGAGTTGGGATTCTCCTGACGGAACACCATGAAATCCGCCACGGCAGCGGCTGTGGCGCGCTGGTGCTGTTCGACGAACGATTCCTGATCGCCGGTCGTCTGCACGATGGGCAGCCAGTGGGCGCGCAATTTCTCATCATCAAGACTGCGGAAATCGAGCAACAGTTGAAGATTCACATCGAGCAGGCGCGCGACGTTCTCAGCCCGTTCAATGTAACGGGACATCCAGTAAAGCGAGTTGGCAACGCGGCTTAACATTTATTCGTCTCCATACAAAACCCAGGTGTCCTTGCTTCCCCCGCCCTGCGACGAGTTCACCACGAGCGAACCTTTGCGCAACGCCACACGCGTGAGTCCGCCGGGAACAATTACAGTTTTTTCGCCGCAAAGGATGAACGGGCGCAAATCCACATGGCGGCCCTCAAAGCCGCCATCCACATGCGTCGGGTGCGTGGAAAGCGAAATCATCGGCTGCGCGATGTAATTGCGTGGCTCGGCTATGATGCGTTTGCGGAATTCCTCGATCTCCTCCTTTGCCGCCTTCGGCCCCATCAACATCCCGTAACCGCCAGATTCATTGGCGGCCTTCACCACCAGCTTCTCAAGATTTGCGAGGATGTATTTCAAGTCAGCCTCTTCACTGGCGAGATAGGTTGGTACGTTTGGGATGATCGGCTTCTGGTCGAGGTAATACTCGATCATCTTCGGTACGAAATAATACATCACCTTGTCATCGGCGATGCCCGTGCCGATGGAGTTGGCGAGCGAAACATTCCCCGCACGATACGCACGGATCAGCCCCGGCACACCCAGCATCGAGTCGCGCCGGAACACTGTGGGATCAAGAAAGTCATCGTCTATGCGGCGATAGATCACATGCACCGGCTTCAATCCTTTGGTCGTGCGCATGAACACATGATCGTCACGCACAAGCAGGTCGCGCCCTTCGACAATTTCAATTCCCATCTGTCGTGCGAGATAAGTGTGCTCAAAATAGGCCGAGTTGTGTGCGCCCGGCGTCAGCAAAGCGATGGTCGGCTCCGCCACACCTGCGGGCGCGATGTGTTGCAGTGATTTGAGCAACTCTTGCGGATAATGCTCCACGGGCCGCACGCCAATCGTTTCGAACAGGCCGCGAAACGTACGCTTCATCGCACGCCGGTTTTCCAAAACATAACTCACGCCGCTGGGACACCGGCCATTATCTTCCAACACCATGTATTGCCCCTTGTCATCGCGGATCAAATCCGTTCCACAGACATGAATGTAAATGTCCTTGGGCACGGCGAAGTTCACGAACTCGCGGCGAAAATGTTTTCCCGAAAGAATGTAATGCGCGGGCACGACGCCGTCCTTCACAATGCGTTGCTCGTGATAGATGTCATGGAGAAAAAGATTGAGCGCGGTGATGCGTTGCACGAGTCCTCGCTCGATCAGTTCCCATTCTTTGGCCGGAATGATGCGTGGCACAAGATCGAATGGGAATATCCGCTCTGTACCACGCGAGTCGCCATAAACATTGAATGTTACACCCTGACGCAGGAACGCGAGATCAACGGAGTTGCGCTTCGTCTTGAAATCGTCGTGAGTGATCTGATTGAATGCGCCGCGCAACTTCTGATAATGACTCAGAGCGCTGCCCTCGCGACCAAACATCTCGTCAAAAAACCCGTTGCCGCAGGCAGCATCCAAGTTTAGCTGATTCAGTTCTGTTTTTGCCACAGCGGTCATTTTGCGTCAGTACGATGAATGTTATTTCTGGATTTCACCCCGCAAAATCATGCAAAACGCTTTGCAGAACCATGCGAGGCCTTCATTTAGCAAGCCGCTTGCCGATATGTGAGAAGCTGCGTATAGGGTGCATCTCGACTTGCTTAGGTCGGTCATGAATATCAGCGATTAACCTACTGAAGCCAAGCCGTGATGCACCACCATTTCAACGGCGAGGCGATTCACACCCTGGAGGCATGGGTGTCGTCAAGTTGCGAATCACCCCCACAACTGCCGGTCCAGCGAGCGCAGTTGAATCGCCTCGCTGACATGGTCTGATGAAATCCTTTCCGAACCTGCGAGGTCCGCAATGGTGCGGGAGACCTTCAAGATACGATCGTAGGCGCGGGCGCTGAGATTGTAATCCGACATCGCGTTCTTGAGCAGCTCCTTCGTCGTCTCGTCGAGCGCGCAGAACTCCTTGACCTCCTTCGTGGCCATGCGCGCGTTGCAGGTGATCTTGGGTTTGTGTGTGAACCGCTTTTGCTGAACCTGCCGCGCTGCAATGACGCGTTCCCGAATTTGCGTGGAGGTTTCGCCAATCTTGTCGCCCGCCATCTCGCGGAATTTCACCGCCGGCACTTCAATGTGCAGATCAATGCGATCCAGCAACGGCCCGGAAATCCTTCCAAGGTAATTCTGAATTTCGCGCGGTGAACTCTTCGACTCGTGCGCCATCTTGCCGTCGGGCGTCGGGTTCATCGCCGCCACCAGCATAAATTGACTGGGGAAAGTCATCGTGCCCGCCGCGCGCGAAATCGTCACCTTGCCATCTTCCAGCGGCTGGCGCATCGTCTCGAGCACGCTGCGTTTGAACTCGGGCAATTCGTCGAGGAACAACACGCCGTTGTGCGCGAGTGAAATTTCGCCCGGCGTGGGATTGATATTGCCGCCGAGCAAACCGGCATCGCTCGCCGTGTGATGCGGCGAACGAAACGGTCGGCGCGTGATCAACCCCATGCCCGCCGGCAACAAGCCGACGATGCTGTGAATCTTCGTCGTCTCCAGCGCTTCATCCAACGTAAGCGGCGGGAGAATCGTGGCGAGCCGCTTGGCGAGCATGGATTTGCCCGTGCCCGGCGGACCGATGAGCAGAACATTGTGTCCGCCCGCCGCCGCGATTTCCAATGCGCGCTTCACCGATTCCTGGCCTTTGACCTCGGCAAAATCCACGTCGTCATCCAGCGGGTGATCAAAAATCTTTGCGATGTCCACTCGCGTCGGTTTGATGGTGATCTGACCTTCAAGAAAGTTTGTGGCCTCGCGGAGATTCTGAATCGGGATGACTTGCAAGCCTTCCACCACGGCAGCTTCGGCAGCGTTTTCGGCGGGGACGAGCACGCCAGCTCGGCCATCTTGTTTCGCGCGAATCGCAATTGCCAAAACGCCTTTGCAAGGCCGGACTCCACCTGTTGGGAATTGGTGAGCGCACAATTCGGCACATTCGCTCGACAATTTCCCCACATTTCAGGCGATTGCGCCGTTACCCCGTAAACCCGAAGACGCTCGGCGAACACCTCCGCAAGAAACGGATAGATATGCATCTTTCGATGGTTCGATTGCTTAAAGTTCTTGAGCTAGATATCACTGATTCTGCTGTCGAAAAATGGGAAAAGAATCAGAATTACCCAACCGATCTGCATCGAGCGAAAATCATTGAATTCTTGGGATTTGACCCGGAGGTAAGTGACCGATGATCCTACTCTGGACAATCCCTGATTCTACGGCGTTCGATAGACACGGAAGTATTTAGGGTCTCCACTAGCGTTTGTGGTGAAAATATAGCGATTACTCGTCGAGTCCAGATTACTCGCCAGCACGCTCCACGTCGTCAAGTTGGTCGAACTCTCCACGCAAAACTTGCGTCCGGCCAATGTGGGCCAATTAAGTTCCATGGTCTGGTTGGTGACTATCACCGTCAGGCGCAACGGTGGGTCGGGATAGTTGAAGATCATTTGCACCGGCAGATGGTCGGATGCGATCACGTCGTCGTTTGTTTGCAATGGCGAAGGTGGTGATGGCAGCAGGTCGGTGCGAAACACCTGGCTGGTGACGATGTTCGACGAGAGCACACCGGCGGGCAGCACGTAATCGAATCGCGCATCGAGCGAGCCCTGGATGGAATGGGTGAACCGGTTTAAGGAGAAAGGATTCAACGGGGTCGTCTGGTGCAATCCTGTCGGTGCGGACGTGATACGTTGGATCGGTTGGTTGCCGTGATTCATCGGAATATCAATGTCTTCGTTCATGTCCCCCGTCAGCAGGTAGGGGCGCGCACCATTCGTCGGTATGAACACCGCCACAAAGAAATTTGAAATGGCGCTGCACTCGGCCGCGCGGCGATCCTGACTGTCGGCGTCCGGGCCGGATTTCAAATGCGTGGTAAAGACGTGCAGCGGTTCGGTTGCGCCGGGTACCGCGACTTCCGCCTCGAACAAATCCCGCGTGTAGATTCCGTTGTAGCCAAAGTTCGTCAGACTCGCCCCATCCAGCCACGATTGCGACCGGGTAATAGGAAAACGGCTGATGACACCACTGCGCAATACCGAGTCGCCGCCGGGACTGATGGCCAGATTGTAGGTCGGGAAGAATGCAGTCATCCAGTTCGTCATCTCGTATTTGAACCCATTCGGGATTTCATTGAGTGTGATGATGTCGGGATTCAGATACTGCAATTGACGGGCGATGGCTTGAACCTGTGCAGCGTTGGTGCTCCAATCGGACGCGAAGTTTCCCTTCACGTTGTAATGAACAAGAGAAAGTGTGCCGCTGGCATTCGGCTGGATGACTGCAAGCGTCGCGGAGGCGCTGTTCGTTGACCCGGCAGAGTTGGTAGCGGTGAAGCTGTATTGCCCGGACTGGTTGGTGGTCAGACCGGTCAAAGTCAGAGTCGTATTGGTTGCCCCCGAAATCGGGCTGTTGTTGAAATTCCATTGGTAGCCCAGGGGACCAGTGCCTGTCGCTGCGGCAACGAAACTGGCAGCGCCGCCTTCAACCGCCGAGGTGCTCACGGGCTGTTGCGTGATGATCGGAGCAATGATGTTCGGCCCGGTATAGACTTCCGCGAATGATGTCCCCACCTTCAAATCGTCGATCCGCAGCACACCGATGCCCGTGTCCTGTCGCAAGGCCAGAGCAATGATTGAACTTGCCGGGGAGGCATCCGAGACCGTCACGGAAGGCGAGTCTTCTGAGTCCGGCTCCACCCACAACGTCGCCACCGCATTACTAAGAGTGTAACGGATGTAAACGCGATAATCCCAGTTCGTGTTCAGGCTCACAGTGTTTGTCACCACCGGCGAATTCGCGCTCCCTGCCAAGCCCAACCGATACTGCCCCGCACCTGCTCCTGTGGAGAACGCAAACAACTTGGCCCGGTAGTTACTAGTCGCGGATCCCTTGAAATGTAGAAAGTAACTCCCGGTCGGTGTGGGCAGCACGGCAGCATTCAGCGTGAAGCTTGCATAAAGAACCGTGCTGGCGCTCGCAAGATATGGCTGGCCCGGCAAGAGCGTGTTGACGTCCTCGCTCGCTGGCACCCGCAAATCCACCCTGCCCGAAACCACTTCGACCTCACCCGCCGTTCCGCTGTGTGTTGACCAGGCATTGCTGCTGACAGTCACCAGCGACCCATCGACGTATGTGAAGGATTCGTTGATGAGCACCGCGCTCTGACACGGTAGGACGACAAGGAATACAAAGAATCGCAGCTCCCTGATGAACATAATGGGTAAACAACTCGATTTATTGGTAATTGCGATAAGCCTTCTCCAAATCAAACCCAACGATTTGTGATGGCTATGCGTGCCCCGATTTAAGGCTTACACACCGGTGCGGGCAAGTGAATTATTCCGCGCACAAGAGAACATCATGGCCGAGGCGGCAAGACTGACCTTCTTCCTAAGTGATGCTGACTCACTCATCGCGGCGAAATCCTCCGCCCACTTCCCTATTCCCGACGCCACATGGTCCCGCTCATGCCGTCCCACAGGGGTTTCAAGTCGGGATCATCAATGGCGGCTTTCTGCGCCGCTTTCTCGTCAATCACCATGGCCTTCTCTAACCATCCCTTTGAATCGTCGAGACGGTTCAGTTGCGCGCAGTAGCACGCAAGGTTGTAGGGAATCGTCCAGATGTCGGGAAACTTGTCCACAGCGGGAAGAAGACTGTCGAAAGCCTCCTGGGTGCGTTTCAATTCATGAAGGGCGAACGAGCGCTGAATCCAACCCATGCTTTTCTTTGGGCGGATTCGCACCAGCGCATCCGCGACCTCGACGCATGAAGGCCACAGTTTGGCCCGCCCATATATCTCACAGCGCAATTCGAGCACCAGCGGATGGGCACGCAATTCCGGCGAGATTTTCTCCAACTCCTCGTTGGCTTCAAGGTGGTTTCCAAGTTCCAGCCACCCCTGCGCTGCCAGGAGGTGAAAATGGTCCGGATGCTTCAGTTTTTTCATCTGCATTACCAAGTCAGCAAAGATGCTTTTTGATTTCATCGGCCAACCGGTAGCTGGCGATTGCTGCCTGCCTTACACGCCACCGGGATACGGGAAGCCTGCGGGCTTGGCTGGCGTTGGCTTGTAGTGGGAACGGATGGCGGCGTCACAGATTGCGTAGCCCCAGTTGATCAATTTGTTCTGATGCTCCGGCTCCAAACGCTTGAGTCGTGTGGGAGTATTTGCCAATTCCATCGTGCGATCCTCCGGGCACGGCAGCGGGTCTTGAACGGGATAGTCGCCAACATGGCTGCGGATTCCCCAATACGTCCCGTCATGCGCGTCTGTTTGATCTATGAACGACTCGATAATCTGCCGCTTCCGAAGACTCCGCACCTGGTTGTCAACGATTCCCGAAACTCGGACAGCATGGCGCGCCCAATCGCTTTTGGGTTCTGCTTCGGGCTGCATCTTGCCGCCTCCATCGCTCACCAAAACAGTTTTGATCTGCTTCCAGACAGTTTCCAAGCCGAGGTTGTCATATACGCCACCATCCGAGAGCACCACGTTTGTCGTGAATGGCTCTTTCTGCAATGGACAGTTCGCATCGGGAACGAAATCGGAATGGTTCAATTCCAAGCGGGCCGGAGAAAGCACCGGAGGGAAAGCCGACGAAGCCGCCACCGCCACGGCAAGCGGCACCGTCGGATTCCTGACCATCCCGACCAGATAGTCGGCCATGAATGGCTTGGAGAAACGCCACAGTGCGCCCGATTGAACGTTCGTTGCGTTGATGACAAAACGCGGCCCTTCAGTATCCGACGGCAAATCCTGGAGTGTGGCATTCCCGAACAGATGCTTCTTGTATGCGGAAACGATCCGGTCGCTGATCGTGCCCGGCAGGAAGATGCCACCGATGATGGACTCCGCATCAATGGTCACTCCCGCCAATTTCCGCACCGGCTCTATGACTTCCCCCATGAGGTTGGTCGCGACGTCATTATGAAAATTGAGCTGTTTCCAGTGCATCCCAAGCACTCCCGCCGCGAGGGAGCCACCGGAGACGCTTGAGATACGGTTCAGTTTTTTGAGAAGCCCGGCTTCGTTGAGGCGGATGAACGCACCCAAATGGAACACCATCGCCCGATAGCCGCCACCCGAAAGGCACAGGCCGGTGCCCGTAAGAGGCTTTACCGACTGCTTGTCAGGTTCTATGGAACTTACCGGCGAATGACGGTCAGAGGTGATGTGATCGGTGAGGGGCATAATGTTTGGGCGTCAAAGTGAATCTGTTTCTTACCAAAGCCGTTGGTGAAAATGTGAACCACAGACAAACGCATAACTCACAAGGGCTGGACGCTTTCGTTTTAGACCTGTTTCAGGAGTTTGCAAGGCGAAATGTAGCGGCTTGTGTGACATCGTTCAAAAACCTGCATTCCCGCTTGACTCCCCTGACGCAAGGAGTAGAACACTCATGTATCCAACGTCTTTCCGGCTATTTCGTTCCGTTCACAACAATACAGATACGCTCTATGAACACGAAAATCATTCTACGACTGTTACTCGCCATTCTTGTTCCCGTCATCGCATGGGGGCAGCAGAACGGCAAACTCCAAATCCACTAC
>JABFSR010000145.1 GCA_013140495.1 Verrucomicrobiota bacterium | reverse complement strand
ACGCGTGCCGGGCAGCTACAGCCACATGTCAGATCAGTATTATGGCTGGTGGTCACGGCCCGGTGGTGGCATATACATTTTGCGCGGGCTGAAAAGCGGCACCCCTGTTACAGAGTGCTTGACCGACAGCGCGTTCAAGGAGCCGGGAAGTTTTCTGCGCCCTGCATTGTCGTTCGACGGAACCAAAGTCGTGTTCGCCTGGTGCAAACATTATCCCGAGCTGGCGAAGGAGAAAGACAAGCTGAACAAGGCAAACGTGCCCGAGGATGCATTTTACCACGTCTTTGAAATGAATCTCGACGGCTCCGGCGTGCGCCAGCTCACGCATGGCAAGTACGATAACTTCGACGCGCGCTATCTTCCAGACGGCCGGTTGGTGTTCCTTTCAACCCGGCGCGGTCAGGCCATCCAGGTCGGCAAGCAAAGCGCGCAGGCCTCCGTGGCCAAGAACGATTTGCCGGATTGTTACGTGCGTTGTGGCGGCGACGCGAGCCGACCCGTGGCGGTTTACACGCTGCACACCATGAATGCCGACGGCGGCGACCTCACACCGATTTCGCCATTCGAGATGTTTGAGTGGGAGCCCAGTGTGGCGCACGACGGCACTATTATTTATTCGCGCTGGGATTACGTGGACCGCGACAACATGCCCTACATGAGCCTCTGGGCGATCAATCCCGACGGCGTCAACGCCCGGCTGATCTATGGCAATTACACAAAGTCCCCACACTGCACTTTCGAGCCGCGCGCCATTCCAGGCTCCGACAAGATCATTTTCACCGCTTCAGGACATCACTCGCAAACGATGGGCAGCCTTGTCCTGCTTGACCCATCGGTTGGCACCGAAGGCGAAGCTCCCATTACGCGTCTGACCCCTGAGACGGCATTTCCGGAAATCGAAGGCTGGCCGCGAGCGTTCTACGCGAACCCGTGGCCTTTGTCTGAGCGCACGCATCTCGTCGCGTGGGGCGTGGAGGACGAAATGCGAGAGGGCCGGCAACGCCCGAAAAATGGCATGGGTATCTACCTGTTCAATGCGGATACTGGACGGGAATTGCTCTATCGTGACCCGGAGATTTCCTCGATGTATCCCATCCCGCTCAGAGCGCAAACCCGGCCTCCAGTGCTGGCGAGCAATGTGAAATGGGACGGACCTCAGGAGGGACGATTCCTCGTGGCAGACGTGACGCGTGGATTGAAGACTGTGAAACGCGGTGAGATAAAGGCGCTCCGCATCATCGCACTTCCCGCGAAAACGCAGCCATGGATGAACCAACCGCCGCTGGGGTTGACGCGAGACGACCCTGGCAAAGCAGTGCTCGGCACTGTCCCGGTGGAAGCAGATGGCTCGGCTTATTTTCGTGTGCCGTCCGGCGTGACGTTGTTTTTTCAGGCGCTAGATGCCCAAGGCCGTGCAGTCCAAACCATGCGCAGCGCGACGCATGTCCAGCCGGGACAAACACTGAGTTGCACCGGCTGCCATGATTCGCGCAACAACGCACCTCCTCCTTCCCAAGGGACGCTCGCTTCTCTCCGCGAACCGTCGAGAATCACCCCTGGCCCAGAAGGTTCCTGGCCTCTGCGCTTCGATCGACTCATCCAACCGGTGTTGGATGGACAATGCGTTCGTTGTCACAATCCCAAAGGCACAGACACGCTCGCCGCAAGGTATGACCTCACTGCTGACCATGCCTATGATGCGCTTACCCGTTTTGGGAAACCGAGCCTTCTTGACCAGGTTCTACTGTCGTACCGCGAGGGCTATTCCATCGAAGGCAAAAATCCCGCTCAGAACAGCGCCGTGCTTGCTTTGTTGTGCGCTCCGGACGGCCATGCAGGGGTAAAACTCGACCACGACAGTCTCAACCGCTTTGTGACTTGGCTCGATACCTATGGTCAGCGACAAGGCTCTTTCAGCGAAGACCAAGAGCGAAGATTGGTGGCTTTGCGTGACGAACTCACCGCATCGGTCTGGTTAAACCCGTCATCAAAACGTTTCGGAGAGTAATATGTCCACGAACGCTCGATTCTGCCTTGCACTAATGTTCGCGCTCCCCCGGTTATGGGAGCAGACCGCGTCCGGCGCACCGGGAAACGGACTGCTTGACGAATTTCGCGACGGCCCCATGCGCGGCGTCGAGTCCATTGTGTTCGCCGCGCGCGGCGTGAATCCAACCGATGGGCATTGGTATGCCAACTTCGGCTACTACTCGCATGATCCGAACCGCAAAGCTTACGCCGAAGGCGCGAAGCTCTATCGTCTCAATCTTCAGACACGCGAATCGGCCGCGCTCCTTGACGATCCGAAGGGCGGCGTGCGCGATCCGCAAGTCAGTTACGACGGGAAACGAATTCTCTTCAGCTATCGTCCCGGCGGAACCGAGCAGTATCATCTTTACGAAATTAACGCCGACGGCACCGCGCTCAAGCAACTCACCTCCGGCCCGTACGACGACTTTGAGCCGGCTTACTTGCCGGACGGCGGGATTGTCTTCGTGAGCAGCCGTTGCAAACGCTGGGTGAACTGCTGGCTTACGCAGGTGGCGGTGCTGCATCGTTGCGATGCCGATGGCTCAAACCTTCGCGCCCTTTCGAGCAACAACGAGCACGACAACACGCCATGGCCATTGGCGGACGGTCGCATTCTCTACACCCGCTGGGAATACGTGGATCGCAGTCAGGTTCATTTCCATCACCTTTGGGCTGCAAATCCCGACGGCACAGCGCAGATGACCTGGTTCGGCAACCTGCATCCCGGCATCACGATGATTGACGCCAAACCCATCCCCGGCACGGATAAGATTGTCGCCAGCTTCAGTCCCGGTCACGGCCAGCGTGAACACGATGGAGTTGTGACCGTGGTGGACCCCAAGGGCGGTCCGGACGCGAAAGAATTTGCCCGGAGTATCAGCAAGGGCGCGAGCTTTCGTGACCCGTGGGCGTTCAGTGAGGATTGTTTTCTCGCTGCGAGAGGCGACACGCTCGTACTCATGGATGGCACGGGTCGCACCGAGCAACTCGTCAAGCTGTCCGCCGCCGACCGCGCTGCCAAACTTGAATGTCACGAGCCACGGCCACTCGCCACCCGCCAGCGCGAACTCGTCATCCAGCCGCGCGCGAAACCGGAGGAAACCACCGGCCGCCTGCTCCTCGCCGATGTGAACCACGGCCGCAATATGACCGGGGTAAAGCCGGGCGAAATCAAAAAGTTGCTCGTACTCGAAACGCTGCCCATGCCCGTCCACTACACCGGCGGTATGGAGCCAATCAGCTATGGCGGCACGTTCACTTTGGAGCGTATCCTCGGTACCGTTCCGGTTGAATCTGACGGATCGGCTTACTTCGAGGTGCCGGCGATGCGCAGTATTTTCTTCGTGGCACTGGACGAGAACGATCTTGCCGTGAAACGAATGCAGAGCTTTACGAGTGTTCAACCCGGGGAAGTCATGAGTTGCGTTGGTTGTCACGAACACCGTTCTCAGACACCGCGCGCGGTATTTCATGAAACCCTGGCCGTTCGTAAACCTGCTGCGCGCATCGAGGCTATCAACAACGTGCCTGAGGTCTTTGACTTCCCTCGCGACGTGCAACCCATCCTTAACACTCTCTGCGTGGATTGCCACGGCTACGAAAAAACCGCCCGCGGTGGCCCACGCGACGGACGGCTGATTCTGACAGGCGACCGCGGTCCACTTTACAGCCACAGCTACTACATGCTCACAATCGCGCGCCTCTTTGCCGACGGTCGCAATCAACCCAAGAGCAATTATGATCCGCGTGCTCTGGGAAGTTCTGCAAGCCGGTTGCTTACCCTGCTCGATGGCTCGCACTACGGTGTGCAGGCCACGCCCCACCAGAAGAAAATGTTGCGGCTGTGGATCGAATCCGCCGCAGCCTATCCCGGCACCTACGCAGCGCTCGGTTCCGGCATGATTGGCAACTACGCCGAGAATAATCAGATCAACACCGGGGTCGAGTGGCCCGCTACAATCGCAGCCACCGCCGTCATCCAGCGGCGATGCGTCGGTTGCCACGACCAGCCCAATCGTCAGCTCCCGCTCAACCTAGCCGACGAACGCGGCGTGAGTTTCTGGCAACCCAGTCTCGACGACCCGCGACTCCTGACCAGCCGCCACATCGTGTTCAATCTTTCTAGCCCCGAGAAATCGTTGATGCTCCTGGCGCCACTGGCCAAGGAAGCCGGCGGATGGGAGCTGTGCGGCGACCCGAAGAGTGGAGCGACTGCGAAGGTTTTCGGGAGCCGCAGCGATGCGGATTACCAGGCGCTGCTGGCCATGGTTGACGCGGGAACAGATTTTCTATCCAGGCAAAAGCGGTTCGACATGCCCGACTTCGTGCCACGCACCGATTGGGTTCGCGAGATGAAACGTTACGGCGTGCTGGCCGAAGGAGTGAAAGCCGGCGACATCACTGATGCTTACGCCGTCGAGACGAAGTATTGGGAATCGCTCTGGCATAAACCAAAAGGCCAGTAGCAAATACGTGGTGCAGGTTTTGGTATGTAATCAAAGCTAACGTGAAACGCTTGCGGCAAAGGGTTCCGTAGTTTGAGTCGTGGTCTGAGAAATTGGGCAAATAAAGATTAACCTATGACCAAATCATCACTGGCATCGTCCTCGTCTGTTTCCACAAAGAGTGGTTTCAGTTGCGTCGCGTTGCTCGGAATTTGTTTTCTATTCATCAGCAACGAGGGCATGTGCACCGAAACCGACCCGAGAGCCTCTGCTCAAGTCGTAAGTGTCAGTGTCTCTCCGCTCGTTCCAAAGGGCGCTGACGGTCAGCACAACGTTGTGATCGTCACGATCGATTCTGCCGGTATCTCCAACGCTACGGTGCGATTGACTTCCACCGCATGGCCGACACCCGGAAGCAAAACGTTAACAATGTTTGCGCCCGGAAAGCAAACCGTGGACTTCGAGATGCCGGTGCTGACCGCGGCAACGCCGGTGACCGTCCGCATCAAGACGCCCGGGGAGCAGCAGGATTTCGGTCCGTTCACGTTGCAACCTCCGCGCAAGTGGACAGTTTATCTGACCCAGCACACGCACACGGACATCGGCTACACGCGACCGCAAACCGAGATTCTCCCCGAGCACCTCCGCTACATTGACTACGCGCTCGATTATTGCGACCTCACCGACAGCTATCCCGACGACGCCCGCTTCCGCTGGACGTGTGAAACCTCCTGGGCCGTGCGCGAATATCTCAAGGGCCGCCCGGCCAAACAGATCGAGCGCTTGAAGAAACGCGTCGCGGAAGGGCGCATTGAAATCTGCGGGTTGATGTTGAACATGTCGGAAATCGCCACTGAAAGTTCGCTGGCGGCGTTGCTCCGACCGATCCGAGAGATGAAGGACGACTTCGGTTTCAGCGTTCACACCGCGATGCAGAACGATGTGAACGGCGCGGGCTGGTGTCTGCCGGATTATTTCAACGACATCGGCATCCGCTACCTCACCATGGGCATCAACAAGACACGTTCCATCCTGCCGTTCGACAAGCCGACGATGTTTTGGTGGGAATCCCCATCCGGCAAACGTGTGCTCGCCTATCGTGCGGATCATTACCATCTCGGCAACATGTGGAAAATCCACGAGGGCAGCCTGGAAAAGTTCAAGCCCTACCTCGACAAGTATCTGCTTTCACTTGAGCAACGCAGCTATCCTTTCGATCGCATCAGCGTTCAATTCTCCGGTTATCACACGGACAATTCCCCGCCCGCCGTCATCGAGTGCGATCTCGTGAAAGCGTGGAACGAGAAATTCGCGTGGCCGAAGCTGCGGCTCTCCACGTCGCAAGAGTTCCTCGCCTACGTTGAGAAGGAACACAGCGCCGAACTGCCGGTGCATCGCCAGGCGTGGCCGGATTGGTGGACCGACGGCTTCGGTTCGGCGGCCCGCGAGACCGCCGCCGCGCGCGAAACCGAGACCGCCATGCAAGTAAACCACGGCTTGCTGGCGATGGCTTCCATTCTCGGCGCGCAGGTCAGTTCGAATACCATGCAGCGCGCCGCCACCATTCAGGACAATCTCCTGTTCTACCAGGAACATACCTACGGTGCGGCGGAGAGCATTGACGACCGGCTCGCCGAAAACACCCAGGTGCAGTGGGGCGAAAAAGCGTCCTACGTCTGGAGCGCCGTAAAGGATTCCAATCTCCTCCGTGAGGAAGCGTTCGGGCTGTTGCAGGATTACCTGCCGCGCGCCGAGGTGCCCACGCTGGCGGTTTGCAACACGTTGAACTGGCCGCGTTCGGGATTGGTGCGCGTCTTCATTGATCACGAGATGCTGCCGCCGGATCGCGCGTTCCGCATTCTCGACGGCGCGCAACCCGTGGCCGTTCAAGCCATGGAGCGCCGCTCCGAAGGCACTTACTGGGCCTTGTGGGTGCAAGACGTGCCGCCGCTGGGCTACAAGATTCTGCGCATTGAAACCAGCGACCAGCCGCGCGTGAAGGAAACGCCCGGCGCGGATTCGCTCACGTTGGAGAACGAGTTTTACAAGCTCGCGCTCGATGCGGACAAAGGCGCGATCAAGAGTCTGGTGGACAAGGAAACCGGCAAGGAATTGGTGGACCAGACAGTCGCGTGGGGATTGGGTCAGTGCATTTACGAAACAATGCCGACTCGGCACGACATGAAGCCGGATATGTTCAAGCGCACGTCGGTGAGGAACGTCACGGTGAAGCCCGGCGCGAACGGCCCGATCTGGAAGAGCCTGCTCCTCACTGCCGACCTGGACGGTTGCGCCACCAACAACGGCGTGCGCGCGGAGATTCGGTTGTATGACACGGAGAAACGCGTCGAGCTGCGTTACGCCGTTCGCAAGCTGCCGATTCCCTCGCCCGAGGCGGTTTATGTCGCGCTCCCGTTTCAGTCGCTGAACAGCAAGTTGCTTTATGAAGCGCAAGGCGGTTGCGTCACGCCCGGCGACGACCAAATCCCCGGCTCGTCGTCCGACTGGCAGACGCTGCAAAACTTCATCGCCATCCGCAGCGCCGACGGCCAGATCGTCACCGGCAGCGAGCAGTCGCCGCTGGTGCAACTGGGTGATTTCAACCTCGGCAAGTGGCAGCCAGTGACACGCGTCGAGAAGCCGCATGTCTATTCGTGGGTGATGAACAATTACTGGTTTACCAACTTTCGCACCGAGCAGGAGGGCGAGTTCAAATTCCACTACTACCTGACCTCTACCAAGGACACGAGCCGCACCTTTGCCACGCGTTTCGGATGGGGCAGCCGCACGCCGTTTGCCACACGAGTTTTGCCGCCAGGCAAGGCAGTTGCGAACGCTGCACTGAAGAACCTTTCAACCATTACGGTCAACACGCCCAACCTCCTGATCGTAGAAACCCGTCCAACCCGGACGGGAGACGGTATTTTTCTGCACTTGCGGGAACTTGAAGGCAAGGCAGTCACCATCACCGAGACCGATCTGGTCACCAGTGCTGAACTCCGAAGTGCGGACGAAGTCAACGTGCTCGAAGAAGTGTTGAATGAAGGTATCGAATCGCTCGCATTCAAACCGTATGAAGTGAAATTCCTGAGGTTGAGATTTCGGTGATTCTCGAAATGCATCGAGTTACTGTAAAGTGATTCCAGACTGCTGAAGCTGCGGCATTGGCGATTAAACGTATTTCAAGCGCAAGATCAGCCCGCGCTTTTCTCCAACATAGTAGCGACGTAGTCCATCAATCGGACGTCCCAGAGTCTCTTTCAGATCCACTTGTTCTTCGCGAGGAAGCACGAGTTCAGCCTGACAGCCGGCGGGCACTTCCAGTTTGAGTTCGCGGTCGCCAAATCTGCCTTGAGCAGCAAAGCGCAACGAACCTCGAACAGTCTGTGCCGTGAGTTGGAGGCTTTCCAAGTCGGCCAGTTGCGGACGGATTTCGACGCGCTGAAAGCCGGGAGCGAGCGGACGAATGCCCGCCAAACCGTGATAGGCGATGTAGAGCGGTGCGACAGCGCAATGGCTCCATTGCTGGCCGGAATCATGACGGGCGGTCCAGTCTTCTTGAAGCGTGTTGTTCTCGATTACCGAAGTCATGGTTGCCCAGCGTTGGCGCAAATCCTTCACGATCACATCGGCTCGGCCACCCTTGGCCAGCGCCCACAAACGCCAGCCGCCGTTGCACGGATATGAAAATCCCATTTCGGACGGGCAGTCAGCCAGAGAGCGGACGGCAGCGCTGGTTCGGTTGCCCGGTGATTGCCTGAAGAGAATCGCCGTGGCCAACGAGCGGTCACAAAGACGTATGTCTTTTTCCTCCGCGAGCCAGGGGAGGTTGTTAACGAACACGCTTCGTTCGTGATTCCAGAATTTTTTCACTGCTGCTGCTTGAAGCGACTTGCCGAATGACGTCGCGGCCTCGGCGTTGGGTGCATCGGCAAAGGCACGAGCGAGTGGCGCGAGCGCGTGTTGGAACATCGCGGCCGCATATAGATTGAAGGCACACTGTTTGTGGCGTTGAAGTTTGTAAGCATTGTGATCAATCCATACCGATGGGATGCCTAGATCCTCGACCGGCAGCAAACCGTCGCGTTCTGCCAGCATCCGCAAGTATTCAGCGAAGCGTAGCAGGCGCGGATAGGGTTCGCGCAAAGCGTCCAGGTCGCCGGTGTAAAGG
>JABFSR010000258.1 GCA_013140495.1 Verrucomicrobiota bacterium | reverse complement strand
ATTCCCCTCCTGCCCCGCAACTCACCGAAATCATCAGAGAACCTCTCGATTGAGATGCGTCCTTGCTCATGCTGACGCGGCTGCTTTTTCCTTGTAACTCCGGCGACTGCCCGTTTCCATCCCGTCGTGACCACAGCCAACAAAGTCACCATCCTGCGAATACTCCTGATCCCGTTTTTCGTGGTGGAGGTGTTTACTACATCAAGACGATTACTGTTTTTGGACTGGCTTCAAAATGATCTCACCGATGTTGATGGGTGAGAATGGATTTGCGTTTTCCGGAATGGTGACCGTCATAGTTCCGGTTGCTGCTGTCTTACGATCCCACAATTGAGTGCCGGGTTTGTTTGCCATGACCCGAAGGGTGTACTCGCCGGGTGGGATGGAATCCATGACGAGCGTTCCATCAGGACTGATGCTTACGGCAAAATGCTTTGCCTGTTTCGTCAGAGCCTTCCACTCGGGCGAATTGTAAAATGCCTGTGCTTCCTGCGGCGACGAGAAATTGCGAGGTGGGTCTGGCATTTTGGTGTTTAGACTTCCGCTAAAATTCATTTTCTCGCCTTCGGGGAGAGGTGTTTCAAAAAGCACCTGGCCTTTGATGACAGCGCCGTCGTCACCAAAACTGACCTGCGCGGTTTTGCCCGCCTCGACAACGACAGGGGTTTTGTGACTGTGCGTCCACGAAGTGTCGGAGTTTTTGATGAGACGAATCACCGAACTCTCTCCAGCAGGCACCTTGTCAAAACTGAAACGTCCCTGCTCGTCGGAACTGGTCTTGTAACTCTGCCAGTCCGGAGAGATGCCAATGTTTTGCATCGAGAACCCGAACTCCTGTCCGGCCACCGGCTGTCCGCCGATTTTGATCGTGCCCTCGATGCGACCAAAACCTTGCAAGACCAACTGCCCGCTGCCACGCACCTGTGCGACGGAAGCTCTGGCAAAACCGGATTCGGACGAAGCGACGACATCGCCGCCGGTTTCAGGGGGCGAGGGCAATGTGAAATTCCCGGACGCATCCGTGGTGACGAGTTTGCTGCTGCGGTCGTACGAACTCAGGCGACCGTTGCGAAGCTGGAAGGATGAGCCAATGGAATCTCCTTCGGTCAACGCGACGGTTGCACCGGGCACGGGCGCACCCTGGGGATTGACGAGCACGCCGCGCAACGCCGAACTGGGCTTGAGTTTCAAGACAATCTGCACGACGCCGTTCTCCGCTGCTGGAAGTTGTTCAACTTTTTCAGCGTAGTCATCGGCCTCGGCTTTGATGGCGTTGTTTTGTTCCTCGTTCAACGCCACGGTGAACGCGCCGTTGGCGTCGGAGTAATCTTTCATGCCTGGGTAATCCGCGTAGAAGCGCGACGTGCCAGCTTCGTGATTGCGCCCGACCCCGACCCGAAACTTGGTGATTGGTTTCTGCGTGTCCGAATCCACCACCCAGCCTTGAACATTGCGGCCCTTGCGGAGCGTGACGATGTTGTCCTCGTTCTGCTTGAGCCGTTGGCCGCGCTTTTGTTCATATCCTTCCTTGTAAAAATAAAACTGCACCGGTTCGTCGGGTGCGCCATCCCACTCGAACCGGCCCTCAGTGTCGGTGGTGGTGTTGAACTCATACGATTCAGCCACGCCCCCAGTGGGGCTTTCGAGTGAGACGCGGGTGCCGGGCAACGGCTCGCCCGCTACATTCTGAACGAGCGCGCGAATCAGTTTTCCGGGGATGAGTTTGAAAATGATTTCAGGCATGTCCGGTTTCACGGTCGCTGTTTTGACTTCCGGCGTGCGTCCCTTTGCCATTACACTGAACCTCACATCGCCTTCCTTGATGTTGGTGAATCGGAACTCCCCATTCGTATCCGTCCGCTTATCCTGCCGTTCCCGCGTATTACGATCCCCGGCCCAGACCTGCGCGTCCTTGATCGGGCTGTTGAACTCATCCGTCACCTTGCCGCGCACAATCAACCCGCGCTTCAAAACTATCTTGTGTGTGCCGTTGCGGAACTTCGCTTCATCAGTTGCGCTGCCACCGACGTTCATGCTCGTTCCCGTGAAGTCAGGATGTTTCACCTCGAAGCCGATTCGATCCAGCATTTCAGGCGGCAGACCTTTCATCTGCCAACGCCCTTGAGCGTCCGTGGTGGCGTTACGATTGGAAAAATCTGGGTGATCGCCGCGCTTGTTCATTTCGTCACTACCGGTCCAGAACCTGTAGAAATTCAGCTTCGCTTCAGCAATCGGAATATCGCTTTCGTCCACCACCAATCCGCCAATGGTGATTCCATTGCCCAGCTTGAATGTGTAACTCACCGGGATGATGTCGCCCGCGCGAGTTTCCCAAACCATCTTGCGACCGCTGGTTTCCGATTCTTCCTGCCACGCGCTGAGTTCCAGCTTTTCCATGTCCGCGTCAGCAAACTTGAAAACGCACACGCCGTTGGCGTCCGTAACAAGTGACTTATTGACGCGCGAGGTTTTTCCGTCCTGCTTGAGTTCATACATTGAACGCACGCGCGCACCGGGAATCATACGGCCCGTGGAATCCTGCACGAGAATCTCCAGCGTGCGCGCAGGGGGCGGATCCGTTTCCTCCAGGTCCGGCGAATCATCAGGGCGTTGGCCGAGTTTCAGCGGATCGAGTGTCAGAGCAGTGAAGAACAAAGCCGCGTTCGCCATGGCGCTGCGAAACTCAAGCTGCTTGACGGCGTGACCGGGCGCGGGATTCGCCAGCGCAAAACGATAGAGTCGCATATTGCGGTCGTCACCGGCCCTTTCGTCCGCGCGCCAGACGACCTTTGCTCCCGGAGCCGAGACGCGTCCGGGTTGCTCGAAGCGCACGCGTTTCCAATCTCGCGTGTGAACCGCATACTCAACAGGCGTGCGGCGGACATCGGAATTGGCGTAATGCCAGACCACCTCGGCAATCTTCATCCCCGGGGTCGCCTCGCCGCTGTACCGCGTTGCACCCAGCAAATGAATGCAGCCGATGTTCGTGCCCAGTTCCGTGATGACCATTCCGTTGTCGGTGAAGTTTGTGACGGCAAGAGACACGGTGACGTTGCCGCGGTAGAGCCGTTTGCTTTGAACGCTGCCGGGGCTACCAAGCTGGATGACGCCCTGGATGTTGAACTCAACACCGCAATACGTTTGTGTTCCGATGGAAAAATAACTCCACGGCTTCGAACTCCAGACGCCGTTTTCGGGTTCAGCAAAGAACGGCGCGAGTGAAATGGGAATCACCGGTGGCAGTTCGCCAGTCAAAGTCGGGATGGATTCCAGCGCGTTGGACACGGCTTCGGGTGCGGGCGCGGTTTCCGAAACAGCTTGCGTGGGCGCGGCCTCCGTTTGCTCGGCGATTTGAACAGCGGAACGGTTGCGCTGATGCAGGCCAAACCAGACGATCATTGAAATAACCGCTGTCCCGACCAGGACAATGGTGAGAAGTCGCTTTGTGATGCGATACCTCGAGTTCATGGACGGTTCGAGACTCGGCGATTACTTCTCGGCTGTCGAGCAGCAAAGTGTAAGAAAATGAAGGACATCTGAGCCGGTAGGGTTATTCAGTGCGGTAATGTAGTCGCCCGCAGCCGAGATGTTGTTGTCCCCGACAACAAGTCCGAGCGGAGTACGATCCAGATGATATGCCACGGCTGCTTTTTCCTTGTAACTACGGCGGTTGCCCGGTTCCATCCCGTCGTGACCACAGCCAACAAAGTCACCATCACGCGAATACTCCTGATCCCGTTTTTCGTGGTGGAGGTGCTTTACTACGTCAAGACGGCGGACGAGACGCATCGGCTTGCGGCGTTGCTCTGTTTTGCGGTGGCGGCAATTTGTGACGGCGTGGATGGTTACATCGCGCGACATTACAATCAATGGAGCGAGCTCGGCACGTTCCTGGACCCGCTCGCTGACAAGTTGCTGCTGGTGTCCGGCGTGGTGGTGTTAAGTTTCAATCACGCGCCGCAACTCGGGCAGATGCCGCTGTGGTTGACCGGCACGATCATCGGGCGGGACATTTTGATTCTTGTCGGGATACTGCTGGTGCATCTCACGGTGGGCAAGGTGAAGGTGAAGCCGCATCTCCTCGGCAAGATCGCCACGGTTCTTCAGATGGTTTGCATTCTTTGGATTTTGTTGAAATGGGATGACGGCTGGGGCGCGCCGTGGATCAATGTCTGGACAATGGCAGCGGCGGCAAGCACGTTCGTGTCGGGATTGTTTTATGTGAGTGATTGCATCAAGCAACTCAGCGCCAGCCCGCATAGTTCACCCAGCAAGGAACAGTCAAAGATTGGTTAATAGCGTATTTGAAAAGCTGGATGGGCTGCGGCAACGATTGAAGCGGAGTGCGCCCGTCCTCGGCGCAGCAATGCTGAAAACGCGGCAGGTACGGAATCCTCCTGCACTTCCGACATGCTCACGCTGCTGCGCCCGGGGACGGGCGCACTCCAGAGCAGACTTTCAAACACACAGTAAGAAACTTTGACAAAAGAACCAATGAGCGGACTTGCGTCGGGGAATTTTTGATCTAACTCTAAACATCATGGCAAAACAACCTGAATTGAAATTGAAGGTGGGCGATAAAGCTCCGGCTTTCACCGTAAACACAAACGGCGGCGGAAAGATTTCCCTGTCCGACTACGAGGGTCAGCATGTGGTGCTTTATTTTTATCCGAAAGACGACACGCCGGGCTGCACCAAGGAAGCCTGCTCCTTTCGCGACAACTTCGCCGCGTTGAAGAAGAAGGGCGCGGTCGTGCTCGGCGTGAGCACCGATCCTGTAAAGTCGCACGACAAGTTCGTGGAGAAGTTCAAGCTGCCGTTCACGCTGCTGGCGGACGAGGACAAGAAAATCGTGGAGGCTTACGGTGTCTGGGGTGAGAAAAGTTTCATGGGCCGGAAATACATGGGCACGTTTCGCGTCACGTTTCTCATCGGGCCGGATGGCAAGATCGAAAAGATATGGCCGCTGGTAAAGCCGGAGGAACACGTGGCGGAGGTTTTGGCGGAGTTGTGAGAATATCCACACGGCGAGCTGGACAAAATTCAGGGAACGCCTGCTTCAACTTCTGTTGCTTAAAGCCAGCATTCGAAAAAAATGCTGGAAGGTTTGCTGATTCGTCAGGTTCGCCTTTGCACTGCAATACGGACGAATCCTGGTGCCGCGCGAGGATTTTCCGGGCGTTGGAGTTCAAGCTTTAGCTTGTTCCGATGCTCCATCTGGCAGGGGGAACAAGCTAAAGCTTGAACTCCAACTTTGGTTGCGGCTACGCCGCGCTGCGACTTTGCGCTTTAATACACGCCCGCCCGCCCGTATAAACCCTGCGTGTCCGAGCTGTTTCCATTGCTGATAGACGCGCGCACCCGTTATTGCGCGGTGTTCGGTCATCCCATCAAACATTCCGCGTCGCCCGCCATGCAGAACGCCGGCATCGCAGAACTCGGTTTGAACTGGCGCTACATCGCGTGCGAAGTCCGTCCGGAAGACTTGAAGTCTGCCATCGCGGGAGGGAAGTCCATGCGTTTCATCGGAATCAATCTCACCGTGCCGCACAAGTTGCTCGCCGTGGACATGGTTGATGTGCTCGACGATTCCGCCAGGACCTGGGGGGCGGTGAACACCATCCGCTTTGAGGGTCGCGATGGAAACAACGCTTGGCTGCCCCTACGCGAGTTTGGAGACACGACGCCCGATAAAATCCGCAGCGTCGGATTCAACACCGATGCCGATGCCATCACGAGGTCGCTGCGCGAGGACCTTTCACTTGAGCTGCGCGGACTGCGTGTCCTGCTTGTCGGTGCAGGCGGTGCAGGGCGCGTGGCTGCATTGAAACTTGCGGCGGAAGGTGTGGGCGAATTGTTTCTGGTGAACCGCACGCAATCGCGCGCAGCCACCGTGGCGGCTGAGATCCGCCAGCGTCATCTGAGCGTGAAAGTGCAGACGGGTTATCCGCGCGGCGAGATTGACCTGCTGATCAATGCAACGTCGCTCGGTCTCAGCGAGAGCGATCCGTTGCCACTGGATGAAAAGCAATTTTCACTGCGCCAGGCACGCGCGGTTTACGACATGGTTTATCGCCCGGCGGAAACGAATTTGTTGAAACAAGCCAGGGCGGCAGGCGCGAAAACTGCGAACGGGCTGGGCATGTTGCTTTATCAAGGGGCGAAGGCGCTCGAAATCTGGAGCGGCAAAACACCGCCCGTGGAAATCATGCGCGTCGCGTTGACCAAAAACATCTATGGAGAGTGAGTTCCAAGTTCCAGGTTCCAGGTTCCAGGTTGGCGCGCGTGTTGCACAGCCTGAAGTGCGGCCACACTCCTCACGAAAGCAGAACTTTCAACAGGGAACACGGAACTGATTTATGTTCGACGCCATATTCGATCCCAAAAACTGGAGTGTGGTTCCTTTTCATTTCTGGTCGGCAGTCTTCTTTGTGTTTGGCAGCATCGTCGGTAGTTTTCTCAACGTCTGCATTCACCGCATGCCGCTGGGCGAAAGCGTCGTCTCGCCGCCTTCACACTGCCCGCATTGCAAGTATTCCATCCCGTGGTTTCTGAACATCCCGCTGCTCACGTGGCTTTCGTTGCGCGGCCAGTGCAAGAACTGCGGCGCGCCCATCTCGCCTCGCTACTTCCTCGTGGAAGCACTCACGGGAGCGATGTTCATGGGTTGTTGGATCGGTTTTGGGGATCGCTCGCCGATCCTTACGATTGTTTTTTCGTTGTTCATCGCCGGCCTGATCGTGGCCACATTTATTGACTTCGAACACTTCATCATCCCGGACGAAATTACCATTGGCGGCGTTGTTGTTGGATTTGTGATCTCGTTCCTGTTTCCGACGCTGCACGGGGAAGAGACGTTGACCGGGGCGCTGATGAAAAGCCTGCTGGGCATCGGGGTGGGGTTTGGAATTGTTTATGCCATCGTGCGTCTTGGTAAACTGATGTTCGGTCGCCAGAGAATCGAACTGCCGGCGAACACGAAGATTGTTTTTTCCGAAACGGCGGTTCACCTACCGGACAAGGACGTGCCTTACGATGAATTGTTCTATCGCCCATCCGACGTGATCGTGATGCACGCGCGGACGCTGGAACTGATTGATCGCTGTTACACGAACACCACCGTGCGTCTCTCACCAAAGCGCCTGATGATCGGCGAGGAACAATTCGACCCCGAAACGATTCATCAGATGGAGGCGGTGAGCGACGAGATCGTGTTGCCGCGTGAGGCGATGGGATTTGGCGACGTTAAGTTCATGGCTGCAATCGGCGCATTTCTCGGCTGGCAATCCACGTTGTTCGCGCTGCTGGCAAGCTCGATGATCGGCGCACTCGTGGGCGTGGTGCTGATTGTCAGCGGCAGACGCGAATGGTCGTCACGACTGCCGTACGGCCCGTACATTGCACTGGCCACGGTGATCTGGATGTTTCTGCCGCCAAATCTGAAATCAGATTGGAACGAGCACCTGGCAGTGGCCGGGAGCGTGTTCACGTCGGTGTTCCACTGACGGGCGTAGGATTTCCTTCTTGTTCTTGTCGTTGGTCTCGATTCTCAATGTTATTGTTTCGAGGGCGAGAACGACGACGAGGACGAGGACGATCCGGATGCCTCACCCGCTTTCAACCGCTCCTGTCATCAAACAGCCGTTGAGATTTGCTTTGCATCGGGCGGCGGATTCATGGCACAAAAGCGCAAACCTTGAAGCAACAGGAGCAACCAGACGGGCAAACTGCAACACATCATTCCTATGAACTGGTATTACCACGACGGTCAACAACAGGTCGGCCCCATCGCCGAGGAACAGCTACTTCAACTCAAGCAGGTCGGCACCGTAACCGCCGAGACGTTGGTCTGGCGTGAAGGTCTGGCAGCGTGGGGACGCTTTGCAGACGTCGGGCCTGGTGCGACAGCGGGTGCTGCGCCGCCGATCAGCGCCCCGCCCGTAAGCTCCGGCGGCTTTGGTCACGCGATGTGCGCCGAGTGCGGGCAGTATTTCAACACGGACGAAATGATCCGTCATGGTGCGGCGTATGTCTGCTCGAACTGCAAGCCGATCTTCCTGCAAAAAGTGCGCGAAGGCGCGCAGACCGGCGGCTCGCGTGGATTTGCCGGCGTGACCGAAGCGCAGGTGCGGGAGCGGGATTACGATCACGACGTGGGCGAATACGTGAGCCAGTCGTGGCAGTTGTTCAAGTCGGATCCGGGTCTCATCATCGGGGCGTCGGTGCTGATTGGCTTCTGCTGGGCGGTGGCGAATTTAATGCCTTACCTTGGAACGATAACTGGAATTATTTTCTCCGGCCCGCTGCTCGGAGGATTGTTTCTGTTCTTCCTGAAAAAAATTCGCAACCAGACGGCTGCCATCGGTGATGCCTTTGGTGGGTTCAGCCCCAAGTTCGGCCAGTTGCTGCTCGGACATCTTGTGCCGAGCATTCTCGCGGGACTGGCGTTGGTGATTCCAATCATTGTCATAGTGGTGGGAATCGTGGTGATGGGTGTAAGCGGGCAGGGACGCGGGGGTGGAGCAGGGGCGTTTGGTCCGGTGATGATGGTCGGAATCGGTCTGTTGATTCCAGCGTTTTGCGTGATGATCTATTTTCAATATTGCTGGCTGTTCACCTTGTTCCTTATTGCCGACAAGAACATGCAA
>JABFSR010000245.1 GCA_013140495.1 Verrucomicrobiota bacterium | reverse complement strand
GTCCTGTGAAGGGGTCTGTGATTTCGCAGCGCTCCTCACGCTCCCACGTCAGCGGATTCCAAACGTGCATTTTCGTCCCCGACCCACCCGCCAGTTTGTGCAACACTTTCACCACCTGCATCCCTCCCTGGCTGTGACCCACGAACATGGGCCGCATGGCCTCGCGTTCGTAGAACCAGGCGACGCAACCAGTGATTTTTTCCGCGTCCTCGTAACAACTGAAAGAATACGTACCGTCGCCGGGATTCGTAATGCTCGAACCGGGATAACCCATGCCGATGAGAAATTCCGAAAACGACACCATGTAAAGCTGCACGGGATGAATGCCGCCGTGGATATTGATGACGCGCGGTGCGGGGCACAAAGAAAGAATATTGCTCACGTCTGCCGCGCTTACATGATTGGGATCGAGCGAAAGAATCTTTTCAGACAGTTCAGGCGTCGGTGCAAACGCCCGCTGCACCATCGTCTGCTCGATTTGCTGCGCGCTTTCAGGTGAAAGGCCGTGCCGCTCCACGTTGGCACAACCGGTCAGCAGCAACAATGCAACGGCGAGGAGTGCGCCCGTCCCCGGGCGCAGCAATATCGGATGGACAATTGGCGTGGATTCATCGAGTGCGATCAAATTGTTGAGGCCGTTGCGCCCGGGGACGGGCGCACTCCGTTTCGAACTGTCGCCGCAGCCGAAGCAAATTCCCATACGGGTTCTGAGTCCCATAAACTTCACGCCTGCTTCTCCATTTCCGAAATGCACGTGAGCAGGCCGCCTTTGATCCGCTCCACATCCGTTGCGGAAAAAACTGTTGAACGATACGACAGACCCACGTTCGCGTGATCGCCCGCCGTGGTGACGGACAAAACGAGCGGCGTGACGGGGCCGGTGGAGACCGCGCGGAAATAATCCCACGCTCCATCGGACTGCTTCCAGAGTGAATTCAGGTTCATGTTTGTCACGCCACCCCACAACGGATAATTCTTCTGGTACAACTTCCGCCGCCGTTCCGTCGAGTAGAAAGACAGGATGCGCCGCGCAAACGCCATCTCCATGGATGCGCCCAGGTAGAGCTTGTGCTGCTTGATGCGCGCCGTTTGCGTCCGGATGTCCACCGCCAGCTCGCGCAAGCCGATTCCCTCCGGCGCAGCGTGGGTGACGATGAACGAGCCGAGGAACAATCCAAAAACATTGTCGCCAGACAAGGCTGCATCACTGCGCGCATTTACAATGCAACCGACGGAAAGCGCCGACCGCTTTGAACCCGGCTTGCGAAAGCTCGCAAATGGCATCAACGCCTTGAACAACAGCGCGAGCAGGAGATCGTTGACCGTGACCTCCCAGCGTTTCGCCGTCTGAACAAGCGCGTCAAGTTCTTGCCGGGAAAGGGCGAACAATGCGAAACCAATTTGTGTGTCATTTGCATCAGCGTAACGCAAGCGCGCGGTGCGGCGCAGATTTCGAATGTGGGCTGGCAGGGCAACCAGCTTGCGGAAAAACAATCCGGGCCTGCGCAGCAGCAGATTATCCCGGCGCGGGGGATAGAGATCAAGAGCTGCACTTGAGACCGGAAGATTTGTACCGGATGCTTTGCCCGCGTAACCTTCTGCCAGCCGTTTCAACAGAAAAACAACCGGCTCGGCATCCGCCACGGCGTGAAAATAAACCAGCCCCAGGAAGAACCCTCCCGTCTCCGGCACCGCAAAAAATCGAAATGGACAAAACGTTTTCTCCCACTCGAACCGTAGATTAAGTTGAGACGCTATTTCCTCCGCAAGCGTCAGCCGACAGTCGGCGCCCGCTGGAACGATTTTTATTTCAACCGGCGACACTGTGGGTTCGTAGCTGAAACGCCCGCCGTCACGGTCAATTCTCAGTTGCCCAAGCCCGAGCGCGTCGAGGGTTTGATTCACCACGGTCGCAAGCCGGTCCTTGTCCGGCGCACCGGGGATGCGGACCACATGAACTGCGTTGTAAGGATGCAGATCATTCCAGTGGAGCATGGTTTCCTGGAAAATGTTGAGTCGGCCCTGCATGAGTTTACCAGTGTGTGCGTACGAAAATGTCAGTCTGAAATTCGTATGCGTTCCTGCGATGACAAGCAAATGGTTTTTCGCACGAGCCGGAGCGATGGAACATCCGCACAACGAAAGATGAGCCCTCGCCTGCTGTTTGCGCTCCCATTTGCGCTGTTGAAGTTGTCATTCCGATTCGATAACCTGTTCAAGTATGACGTTGACTGAAAAACTCCTCGCCCGCGCCTCTGGAAAGTCCAGCGTGCAGGCAGGCGACAATGTTTGGGTGAAGGCGGATGTGCTCATGACGCACGATGTGTGCGGGCCGGGGACCATCGGCGTGTTCAAACGCGAATTCGGCAAGACCGCCAAGGTCTGGGACAAACAGCGCGTCGTCATCATCCCCGATCACTACATTTTCACGGCCGACTCCAAGTCGAATCGCAACGTGGACATCCTCCGCGAGTTCGTGAAGGAGCAGGGCCTGCCCTATTTCTACGACGTGATTGATGATCCGAACGGCTCGTGGCATTTCGATTCAAGCAAGGGAATGTTGAAGCGCCAATACGGCTCCCAGTACGCGGGCGTCTGTCACACGGCGCTTCCGGCCAAAGGTCACACGCGGCCCGGGGAAGTGTTGTTCGGCACGGATTCGCATACCTGCATGGCGGGAGCGTTTAATCAGTTCGCCACCGGCATCGGCAACACCGACGCCGGCTTCGTCATGGGCACGGGTAAGTTGCTCATCAAAGTTCCAGAAACGATGCACTTCCGTCTCGAAGGCAAATTGCAGCCGGGTGTGATGGCCAAGGACATCATCCTACACTGCATCGGCGAGATCGGTTTCGACGGCGCGACGTATCGTGCGTTGCAGTTCGACGGGCCGGGCGCGTCGAATCTTTCGATGGACGACCGCATGACCATCGCCAACATGGCGATCGAAGCGGGCGGCAAGAACGCCATTTTTGAATTCGACTCTCGTACGGCAGAATACGTGGATGCGCGGACACGTTTGAACGGAACGAAGACGCAGTACGAGCCGGTCACGCTCGATAAAGATCAAAAGTTCGTTTACGAACACACGGTGGATTTGTCCAAGCTCGAACCGACGGTCGCGTGTCATCCTGATCCAGGGCAGCGCAAGAAAGCCAAGGACATGAGCGACGTAAAACTGGACCGCGCCTATGTCGGCTCCTGCACCGGTGGCAAGACCAGTGACTTCGTGGAGTTCGCCCGCGTGCTGCGCGGACGCAAGGTGACGATTGATACCTTCGGCGTGCCCGCAACACCCGACATCGTTCATGATTTGCAGAGCACGCGTTGGGGCGGCGAAACCATCTGGAACATTCTCGTCACTGCTGGCGTGCAGATGACGGAGAATGCTGGCTGTGCCGCCTGCCTCGGTGGACCGGTGGATACGTTTGGCCGCATCAACAAATCCGGCATCAAGTGCATCAGCGCCACGAATCGCAACTTCCCCGGTCGCATGGGCGACAAGGAATCGCAGGTGTTTCTCGCCAGCCCGGCGACAGTCGCGGCCAGCGCGATCACGGGTCATGTGACTGACCCGCGAGAATACTTGAGTTGAGCATCCACTGGCCCAAGGAATTCCGGCAGGGGCTACTTCATCAGCGTGACGTGGCCTGTCTTTCTGCACCTCTTGCAGTTGCAGGCTGTCGCTTCTTGAGTCGGGATGTCGCCAGTTTCAAAATACGTTTTGAGAGTGTTCCGTGATTCGATGGCGAATACACCACCACCGCCGCCACTCATGCGCGCGACGGTCACATTCATGGAAATCCGATTGGGCATGCCGCCGTTAATATTATTAACACTGTGCTGACTCCACGGATTGTTTCCGAAGCCGCTCGCCAAGCCAGCGTTCACCTTCTCGCCAAAGGTTGCTCCCTGGGTTTGCTTCGGTACCGTGACGTTCATGGAAATGCGGTTGGGCATGCCGCCGTTAATATTATTAACACTGTGTTGACTCCACGGATTGTTATCGGAAAAGTTGTTGCCCATGTCCTTGATGGTTTTCACCTTTCCGCGCACGGCGCGTCCGGTCTGCGGGTCAAAATAGCGGTTTAGACCAACGCCGAAACTTGGATTGTTGACTCTTCGGCTGTCTCGATACAACTCGGTCTCACTGTCCCACTCCATGCCGTGAAAGAGGAATGGATTACCGGCGGGTGAGGAATTCGTCGCCATTGGGAGGCCATCGCTGGTGAGAAATTGCGGCAGGCCGAAGTCGTCATAATTGTAACGCTCAATGACATTGCCGCCGGCATCCGTAAGCGCGAGCACATTATCGAGATCGTCGCTGTGCGCGTAAAGAATCTCGCCGGCAGCGGAAATCCGCATGTGCGTACCGAGCTTGTGCATGTGCGGCCACACTGCGAAGAATTTGAGCACACCATTCTCGTGCTCTTCGATGATGTCGTCGTCGCAATCTTCATCTCCGCCGTCATACACGAACTCCGTCGTCACTGGCGCGAGGGGCAGGGGCGGGTATGTGGTCTTGCTGATGCGCCGGCCCAGCGCGTCATACGTGAAACTTGCCACCGGCCCAATCAGACCCCCGCCGTTGAGAGCAGCCACTTCCACGAGCCGGTCGGCGTAGTCGTACTGGTAAAAGGTCGGGCCGACCGCACCTGCCCGCACGACGAGGTTCCCATTCTCGTCGTAACTTTGCGCGCCGAACGGCGTGAGCGTGTATTGGTTCATTTGGAAATCGGCCGGCGGAATCGTCGCATCCATCTGATAAGTCTCCACAACCCCATTTGAGATGACGAGCTGGCGATTGCCGTTGCCGTCCAACACGTAGGTTCGGAGTGTGGCCCCGGTGCCTTTCACGGCGATGGCCCGGCTCAGCCGATCCAACGGGTCGTATTCAAACACGTTCGTCGTCATGTCACCACCCTGGTAGAACGGCACGGTTTGCGCGCGGAGGGTTTTGTTCTGTTTCTGGTCGTAGGTAGCGCGGCGCTGATCAATCACCGCACCGCCAAACGCGACCTGGTGATTGATCCCCCTGACCTGACCCCAGCCGAAGTCACCGATGGCATTGGGCAGGTTGACGAGACCGTTCCACTGGACACGGGTATTCACGTTGTTTGCGCGGCTGACGCGACCGACGCGTCCCGGACCTTCGTACTCGAACGTGGCCAGGGTGGTGGGCGGAAGCCCCCCGATGCCGCTGCTCACGTTCGTGACTTGATCCAGCGCGTCGTAGGCGTAGGTAACCACCCGCCCGCCGGGATATGTCATGGAGAGACGATTACCCACGCCGTCATGGGTGCTTACCACCGCGCCCACCCCGCCCGAAGTGCCGCGGGTGTTTCTCCCGAGTGAATCATACGCGAACTCGTTGTGCGTCGCGTCGTTGGTCGCGGCGACCAATTGCGAGAGGCCGTCGTAGGCAAATGTCTCGAACGTGGTCGTGCCCGCGACGCCCGATCCGGGTGTGATGTCACGACGCACGCAGCGGTCGAGCAGGTCAAAGGAGTTGCTGATGACCGTGCCGTTGGCGTCCTGCTCGCAAACGAGATTGCTGCGCGGACTCCAGATGAGGCTGGAACTCGTGCCGTCGGCTTCCGTGGTTTGAACGAGACGATCCAATGAATCGTAAGCGTAAAAGGTGGTGTTCGTGTTGTCGTCGGTGCTGGAGACGAGGCGCGAGTTGTCGTCCCACGTCTGTGTGATGACGACATCCACCGCTTCCACGATGTCATTATTGTTCATGTCCTGAAACGTCTTCGTCTTGCGGCCCCGCAGGTCGTATTCGTGACGCGTGATGGCCCCGCGCGCGTCGGTTGATTTCACGATGCGGCTCAATGAATCGAAGTTCCAGTTCTCGTTGTTGCCCACATTGTCGGTTGTGCTGACGTGGCGGTTTAATGAGTCATAGACATTCGTGCAGGAAAAGATCTGCGGCGGTCCGCCAAGGTCTGACCGGTCGGTCTGCGTCACTCCGGTGACGTTGCCCGCCGCGTCCCGGAAAATGGCGGTGACGGTTTTGCCGCCCGGGCTGCTGGTGGAGATGTGCCGCCCGGCCGTGTCGTAGGCGAACGTGGTCACGCGCCCCAGATCATCGGTGACGCTGACAAGCTGGCCGTTGGGCGCATTGCTGAACGTGGTGACGGAGGCGCCATCACCGATGGGCGACTGCGTGGCCGGATCGAAGAACGCGGTGCGCGCCTCGACGCACTGATCAAGTGCGTCGTAACGCCAACGCCATTCGTGATAGCGCAAGTTGCCCGCGCCGCCCGGCCCATCGTTCTGCTCGGCGTCAACGCGACGATAGACGAGGTTGCCGTTACGATCGTAGGCGTGGGTGACGATGTTGCTCATCGCGTCGGTGACGCTGTCGGGCCGGTCAATGCTGGAGAATTTCCATTCTTCACAGATGAGATCAATGGATTCTTTCGCGTGGCGGCTGGCAGGATTGCCGTTCGCGTCGTAATTCCACTCATTCGTCACCGTAACGCTGAACCCGGGCGCGGGGATGGCGCGGAAGAGCAAATCGCGCTCGTCGTATTGGAACGCGACAATGTTGTTCGGGTCCGCGCCGCTCACGGCCAACGGAGAGTGAACGGATACGAGGTTGTCATTGCCGTCGTAGAAGAACTTGTTCGTCACGAACTGGCCGGTGGAAACCTGCTCCACCACGGAGACGGGGCGGTCGAGAACGTCGAAGGTATTCCGGCTCGGAACAATCTGCACGAGCGCGTCGGTCTCGTCGCGCAGTTCGGTGGCGCACTCCGTCAGGTTGCCGTTCGCGTCGTACATGAAATCGGTGGCGCAGCGCGCGGTGAGGTTCGTGGGCGATTCGCAGCGCACGAGTTCATCAAGTGCATTGTAGGTGCAGAGCGTGTCATTGCCACGCGGGTCAACGACGCGGGTCACGTTGCCGCGCGCGTCACATTCAAATCCCGTGGCCAGCGCCAGTCCACCGGCGTCCACGATGCAGGCTTTCAGATAGCCCGCTTGCGGGCCGCCGCCGTAATAACTGCAGGTGTCCACGCGGCGATACCCGTTGGCGTCGGCAGCATTGGTGCTGGCGGTCAACTGGCCGAACGAGTTATAGGCAAAATCGAAAGTTCGAGCCAGGGTGGCGACTTCCTTGGCCTTGAACGTGATGCGGCGGGCATTGCCTTGGGCGTCGTAATCGCAAGTGGACGAATTGCCACGCGGGTCGGTGGTGGAAGTGACGAAACCAAAACCTTTGGACCGTCCCGTGTCCCGGTCGGTGATCACCTTTGCCCGCGGATTTCCTTTGATCGTGCCGTTCCAACCTTTGCGGGAGGCGGGAAGTCCGCCAATTTCCAGGCGAAAATTGGAGGGCAGCCAGTTCTTGCTGTTGCTGCCCGGCGCATTGCCGCCATACGAACCCTCCAGCGATGTGGACTGGCGCGGGCCACGCGCGCTTTCCATAAAAGGTAGATTGCCAACATAAATTTTTTTGCCGTACCTGGTCGCAGGCGAACCAAACCGCGGATCATATTCAAACGTCGTCGTCAGCGTGTCGGTTAAGCCGTCGCCGTCATCGTCCTGATCGCAGCAGGCCACTTCGCGGAAAATCCGCAGGTCGGCGGCGTGGCGGCGATTCGAGCGGGAATCGTTCTGGTTGAACGCGCGTTCGTAAACCATTTCGGTGGAATTGCCGCGCGGATAGACGACGCGAGTGCAGAGCGAATCGGGATTCCACTCGAACTGCGTCGTGAAGTAATCCGGGTCTGCGGGCCGGAGCTTGCCGGTGGGCCGGTTCTCCGTGGCGGTGGTGGGCAGAGCGGGATTGGCGCGACCGGTAAATTCCCGGAGTTCCACCAACCGCTGGCGGGAATCGTAGTCGTATTCGCAGACATTGCCCACGCCATCGTTCACGATGGCCCGCATCCGCCGCGGAGTGTTGGGCTTGACGATGACCATGCCGCGCTTGATGTCCTTCTTCTCCACGCCACGCAACAGGGTCGTCACGGCGTCAAAGTCCGGCGAGGCCGGATTGTTGGTGGCTTGATAAATGACCTGCAACCAGGTCTGGCCTTTGGGATCGGTCAGGGCGGTGAGGTTGTGGTTCAAGCGGGGGTCCGCCAGCCCGCTGCTATAGGTGTATCGGTTGGTCTTGCCGCCGGGAAAATCATTTCCATTCGGCGTGCCGATGACCACGGGCGAAACGCACACGATCAAATCGCCGCCGCCGTCATATTCATAACGCACGGTGCGCCCGGAGAAATCCGTGACGGACGCGATCTGCCCGGCGAGGTTGTAGGCCACGGTGTTCGTGCGATCCAAATCATCCACGATGTTCGCAAGCTGGCCCGTGCCGTCGTAATCAAGCGTCATCGTGTTGCCATTGCGATCCATGATTTGCGATAGTTTGCCGCCGCCCGGCGCCCCTAGCGGATTGAACAGCCACTTGCCGCCATCGGCGAACAACACGTCCGGCATCCCATCACTGTTTAAGTCGCGGACTTCCACAAAGTATTCATCCCGCGCCCAACCGTTCGTGCCATTGGGATAAAACGTGTCCGCGCGGCCATTGCCCGGGCGTAACAGCACGGTGCCGTCAGGTTGTTGGGTGAGCGAGACGTTGTAGGAAAAATCCCAACCCGCGCCCTGCGCCGTCGTCGGCCCGGTGCGCGAGCGATACGTGCGCGTCCAGGCGAAATCAAGTCCGCGACCCGGGATAGCGATATCTGTTTCCTCGGACAGAAGTTCACCGGAACTGAAGGCCAGTTTGACGTTCACCGCGTTGATCCCC
>JABFSR010000250.1 GCA_013140495.1 Verrucomicrobiota bacterium | reverse complement strand
AACATCGCCGACGTGCTCAACATGACGGTGGATGAAGGTGTGACTTTCTTCCGAGCGGTGCCGCAGGTTTATGATCCATTGCTGACGTTGGCGGAAGTCGGGCTTGGTTACATCAAGCTGGGACAGTCAGGAACAACCCTGAGCGGCGGCGAAGCTCAACGCATAAAACTGTCGGCGGAGTTGAGTCGCAAGCAAACGGGCCGGACGCTCTACATTCTGGACGAGCCCACGACCGGTCTGCATTTCCATGACGTGTCAAAACTTCTGGAGGTGCTGTTCAAATTGCGGGCATCGGGGAATACTTTGATCGTCATTGAACACAACCTTGATGTCATCAAGACGGCGGATTGGGTGATTGATCTCGGGCCGGAAGGCGGCGATGGCGGCGGGCAGATAGTTGCGGAAGGGCCGCCAGAGGAGATCATCAAGTGCGATGCGAGTCAGACGGGGCGCTATTTGAAAAACGTTCTGTGACGGTCAGCAGGCGAGGATCGAAGATGGAGAAAAGGTCGGAGTAACGCGGACTGGAATGTCCGTGTGTTTATTGCCCATGGTTCACGCGGGCAAGGCTGTCCGCGCTTTGTTTAGCGGCCTTCGGTGGTATGCGCGAGTTGATCTGCCTCGACGCCAGTCGGATTTGGAGCCGGTTTTGCGGCCACAGGCGTCACCGGCGCATGGTCGGACATGACACGCAGCATGAGGCCGAGCAGAAGTGCTGCGGCAATCACCTGGGCCACCCGGAATGTATCTGCGCGCTGCCATTCACGGGGTTTGGTTGCGGATTCGGTTTCAATGCTCTGGTCTTCTGCGTTCATTTGGTTTGGGAACAACAGTCTTGATGGTCATTGGTTTTTCAACCTCGGTCGCACAATTCCGAATGATGCGGGTTTCAAAACTCTTGTGGACGTTTTCGACCTGTCGGGAATTGAACGGGTTGAATGCGAGTCTCGCACGGGCGGAAATTAGCAGATGCTTTCTGCGAGCCAAGCAGTTTTATTGTCAGTTTTATTGGCGTCGCAGTTTTTTCAACGTCACTTCAACTCGTGTAAGAGGAACGCCCACTTGTCAGCGGCCTCCTCGATGATCTTTGTCGTAGGTTTGCCAGCGCCGTGGCCGGCTTTGGTGTCAATGCGGATGAGCGTGGGCGCGCGTCCCCGCTGTGCGGCTTGAAGCGTGGCGGCGAACTTGAAACTGTGCGCGGGAACCACGCGGTCGTCGTGGTCGGCGGTGGTGATGAGCGTGGCCGGATAGCGCGCGCCGGGTTTGATGTTGTGTAGGGGTGAGTAGGCGAGGAGTGCTTTGAACTCGTCTGCGTTTTCAGCCGAGCCGTAATCTGACGTCCATGCCCAGCCGATGGTGAACTTGTGGAAGCGCAGCATGTCCATGACGCCGACCGCCGGGAGCGCCGCACGATAAAGATCGGGACGTTGCGTCATGCACGCGCCAACCAACAACCCGCCGTTGCTTCCACCTGAGATGGCCAATTTCTTCGATGACGTGTATTTGTTGGCGATCAGACATTCGGCTGCTGCGATGAAGTCGTCGAACACGTTTTGCTTGCGGAGTTTTGTTCCGGCTTGATGCCATTGTTCGCCGTACTCGCCACCACCGCGCAGATTAGGTATGGCATAAACTCCGCCCATTTCCATCCAGGCGAGATTCGCGACGGAGAATGTCGGCGTGATGCTGATGTTGAATCCGCCGTAGCCGTAAAGCACCGTGGGATTGTTCCCATCACGGCGCAGACCTTTCTTGTGCGAAATGAACATGGGAACGCGCGTGCCGTCTTTGCTGGTGTAGAAGACCTGGCGCGTTTCGTAGTCCGCGGGATCGAACTTCAACTTTGGCGCGCGGAAGACGCTGCTGGTGGCGGACGCCAGATCGTAACGGTAAATGGCGCCCGGTATCGTGAAACTAGTGAACGAATAAAATGTCTCCGTGTCCGAACGCTTACCTCCGAAACCGCCTGCCGAGCCAATGCCGGGCAATTCAATTTCGCGGATGAATTTTCCATCGAGGCCGAACACTTTGATCTGGCTGCGCGCGTCCCTGAGGTAGGCGCAGATGAATTGATTGTTTACAGCACTGACGCCGGTGAGCGTTTCGGTTGCTTCGGGAATGATGTCCTTCCAGTTCGATCGTTCGGGCTTCGTCACGTCAATGGCGATGACGCGATGGCGTGGCGCATTGAGGTCGGTGCTGAACCAGAAGATCGGGCCGTCGTTGTCAATGAAACCGTAGTCCGCGTCAAAATCCATCAGCAACTCGATGACGGGCGCGTCCGGCGTTTGCAAATCCTGGTAGAGCACACGGTTCTTCGGATCGGTGCCCTGGGACGCAGTGATGACGAGATAACGACCGTCATCCGTGACGCCGCCGTTGAAGTTCCAGTCTTTGTGGTCGGGCCGATGGTAAATCAATTTGTCCTCAGCCTGCGTCGTTCCGAGGCGATGATGGTAGAGCTTGTGGAAATAATTTGCCTTGGTGAGCTTCGCGGCCTCGGTGGGTTCGTCGTAACGCGAGTAGAAAAAGCCGTTGCCGTCCTTTGTCCACGATGCGCCGGAGAATTTCACCCATTTGATCTGGTCGGGAAGGTCCGTCCCCGTCCGGACGTCGCGCACGCGCCACTCCTGCCAGTCCGAACCGGCGGTGGACAAGCCGTAGGCCATGAGATTTCCGTCGTCGCTGATGTCGTAACCGCTCAATGCCACCGTGCCATCGGAGGAAAGCTTGTTGGGATCAAGCAGCAACACAGGCTCGGCGTCGAGCGTGGTCATTGTGTAGAGCACGCTCTGGTTTTGGAGACCGTCGTTCTTGGAAATGAAGTAACGCGAACCTTGCTTGAACGGTGCGCCGTAGCGCTCGAAATTCCAGAGTTCGGTGAGCCGTGACTTGATTGCAGCGCGCTGGGGAATCCGTTCGAGATAGTCAAACGTCACCTTGTTCTGCGCCGTGACCCACGTTTTGGTTTCGGCTGAATTGTCATCCTCAAGCCAGCGATACGGATCACGCACGGTGACGCCGTGATAAACGTCCGTCTGATTGGTCTGGCGAGTAACAGGATAATTCAAGCGAGAAATTGTGGAGCAACCTGGTAAAAGCAGGAACGCAACGGTGAGGCAAGAAGAAATGAAAGTTGGTCTGGACATGAATTCACGATGAGCAATTTCATGCGGGCGGTCAAAGCAAACGTCACGCGTTCAAGCGTTCCAAAAATCCTCAAGGACTGAAAGACAGAAACAAATTCATCGCCCAATCGGCAGGGGAATGATTGGCAGAGGAATGGATTCTATTCCCCTCCCAATCATTCCTCTGCCTACACTCTCATCGAGATGTCATACTACTGGGTTTCAATCCTTATCATTTCGTCGTGTGCGCGCGGGCTTGTTCTCAACGACTTTTGTGGGCCGTCCGAGTTATCGCTGCGCATTCCCGAAGCAGATGTTGCGGATCATTGCGCCGGGCAGGGAATCGTCATCCGGCAGTTCCCCGTTTTCTACGTCGTGACCGAGGAGGTTGCAAAGCACGCGGCGGAAATACTCGTGGCGCGGGTAACTCATGGACATGCGCGTGACGCGGGCGAGATCATTCACCCTCTACGGCGATCCTGCAATTGTGGGTTTGTAACCAGCGACCGGATCACTTCCGCCTATTTCCGGATTGGGCCACTGGGCTCTAATCAATCAAATCTCATGATCTGCGGTTTGAACTCTGGAAACTCACCTGGCACAACCTCTCGCCGTGTGAGCTTGCCGCCGTGAACAGTAAACTTCGCGATGTAGCTACCGCCAGCATCTCCGCCTCTGACATAAAGCAATAAGTCGTCCGCTTGTTGCGTCAAAGAAATGCCGTCTGGAATGTTTGGCTCTCCTAGGTCGGCGAATGCCCGGAGAGGAATGCCGACCTCTCTGCCACCAACGCAGAGAGACAGTCTCGCCGTGACTCTCTCTGGGTTGCTCCCATCTCTGCCCCACCAACGGCTGATAGCGACAGTCGTATTGGTGGCGAAAGGGGAAGACTGGATGCGCACCACGAAGCTGGTCTGTGCAGTATCACGTAGGCGACCGGTCAACTCACACGCGTCGTAGTGCGGGCGGTCTTCGGCTCTGCCGATGATGCCGAGCAAAACAACGAAAAGTGTCACGAGTGCGCTGCTCATACGAAGCGCCCTAACTGTACATAGACGGCGATTTCTTCCGCCCATCTTTTTCATGTTGCGACACTATTCATGGCGCAAGTTTTTGTCCAACAAACTTTTTGTTGTAAAATGAGCGTCGAGCACGTCCCAGCAAACGCGGTAGTCGTGCCGCTTGGAAAACTCCAGTCTGATCCCAAAGGCCGGTTGAAAGATCAGTTCCGCGAGGTCGCACGGTTCAAGCATCTGGCGCAGCGAAGATGACATTACCATCCGAATCCAAGTGGTGGGGATTAAACGCAAAGGCGCAGCGCGGCCAAGCCGCAACCAAAGGAGCGCGGACCGCTGAGTCCGCGTGTTTCGAGGGTGCGGGCAGGCACTCGCGGACTCGGCGGTCCGCGCTCCGGGAGAATCTTGGCAGGGCGCGACGCTTTTGCGTTAAAATCTTCTACATGGATACGCCCTAGCTCAACGCAGTCTTGCGCCCTGACTTTTTCGCCGGGGCAAGATCAGGCAACGCGAGATAGCTTCTGGCGTTCGCGTGGCAGATGTTGCGAATCATCGGGCCGAGCAAGGAATCGTCATCTGGCAGTTCACCATTTTCGACGTCGCGGCCGATGAGGTTGCAGAGCACCCGGCGGAAATACTCGTGGCGCGGATAGCTCATGAACGAGCGCGAGTCCGTGACCATGCCGACGAATCGCGAGAGCAGTCCCAGATTGGACAGCGCATTCATCTGCCATTCCATGCCTTCCTTCTGATCCAGAAACCACCAGCCCGAGCCAAGCTGGATTTTTCCGGGCACTGTTCCGTCCTGGAAATTGCCGAGCAATGTTGCGAATGCGTAATTGTCCGACGGGTTCAAATTGTAAACGATTGTCTTTGGCAAAGCATTTTCATTGTCGAGTTTGTCCAGGAACATGGCCAGCGAACGTGCCTGCGAAAAATCTCCGATTGAATCGAAGCCCGTGTCTGGTCCGATCGTGCGCATGAGCCGGGTGTTATTGTTGCGGAGCGCGCCGAGGTGCAGTTGCATCGTCCAGCCGCGCATGGAGTAGAGCCGTCCAAGATACAGCATCACGAACGCGCCGAACTGATTCGCCGCCTCGGGTGAGGCGGGCCGTCCGCGACGCGCCTTGGCAAAGATGCTCGCCGCCGCCTTCTCCGTGCAGAAGTCTGATGGACAAAACTCAAGTCCGTGATCGGAGAGCCGGCAATTCATTGAATGAAAGAATTCGAGCCGTCGGCGAAGCGCGGATAAAAATCCATCCAGATCCTGAATGTCCATGCCACTGGACCCGGAAAGCCGGGCGACCCAGGGATTGAAAACATCCGGACGGTTTACAGCCAGCGCCTTGTCAGGTCGGAACGTCGGCAGGATGCGTGTGGGGCAGTCGGACGCCGACATGGCCTTGTGATAACGCAAATCGTCGGTGGGATCATCCGTGGTGCAGACTGTGGTGACGCTGAACTTCTTCAGGATGCCCTGGGTGGAGAGGGCAGGGGAGGCGAGTTGCTCGTTGGCTGTGTCCCAGATCCGCCTGGCGCTGGTTTCATTGAGCAATTCGTCAATGCCGAAGTAGCGCTTCAGTTCCAGATGAGTCCAATGATAGAGCGGATTTCGCAACGTGTACGGCACAGTCGCAGCCCATGCCTGGAATTTTGAAAATGGATCAGCATCGCCGGTGCAGAATTTTTCCGCCACGCCGTTGGAACGCATGGCGCGCCATTTGTAATGATCACCCTCCAGCCAAATTTCGAAGAGATTCTTGAACTGGCGGTTGCTCGCGATGTCCGCCGGGGGAAGGTGGCAGTGATAATCGAGGATTGGTTCGTTCTCAGCGAATTCATGATACAAGCGCCGTGCTGTCTTGGTCTGGAGCAAAAAATCTGCGTGGATGAATTTCATGGGAATCGGTCCGGAGGTTTCAGCCCACGGTCTTATTGGCGACGGATGGTGTTGTGTTCAGCCTGTTCGACCCCGATCCGGACAGGGCGGAGCGCGGGAGTCAGATGAAAAAGTTGAACAAACAATTCCGCGAGTCTTTGGAAAAATGTGATCATAAAAAGTCAGGCTTCATTTTTAATACCAGTCATGCAACTCAACAACTGGCAGCAGAGACTGTGACCGTATGGGCACTGGCATTGCAACTCGATTCTGTCCAACATGAGCCCAAGGAGGCAGGGCGAAAGTTCATGTGTTTTCTCAAAAAAACATGGCGGCGAACTGTCGTCAACTGTTAGCATCCTGCTCCAATCGCATGAGCCAACAATCTCTCAAGATCGGCAAATTTTCATTGGGCATGGGCGACCGTTTTGCGCAGGAAGCCGAAGCGCAACTGCGCGCCTGCGTCATGGCGGCAGAACAAGGAGCGCATGTCGTTCCCGTCTGGAACAAGTCCAATCGCGAACACATGATCATCGGTTCCGAGCCCGCGTCGGTGCGCGTCGCCGCCGAAGCCGCCATTAAGAAACTCGGCTGGACCAAGGAGTGGCACATTGATGCCGACCACATCCGCCTCGAAACCGTGGATCGCTTCATGTCGGCCTCGGATTTTTTCACCATTGATGTTGCCGACTCCATTGGCAAGGCCGCGAAACCTGATGATGTTAAGAGATTCGCTGACAAACACAGTGAACTGATTGGCCGTGTCGAGATTTCCGGCATTGAAGGCGGTGCGATTACGACGCGTGCGGACGTGGAACGCGTTGCAAACAAGTTTCTCTTCGCGGTACAGGAAGCAGGCGCGATTTATCGTCATATCGAAAAGGCCAAGGGCGCGGGTAAGTTCATCCCCGAAGTCTCGATGGACGAAACCGACTCACCTCAGACACCGATTGAACTGCTCATCATCCTCGCAGCAATCGCGGATGAATGCATTCCCGTCCAGACCATCGCGCCGAAATTCACCGGACGATTCAACAAGGGTGTGGACTACGTTGGCGATGTGACGCAGTTTGAAAAGGAATTTAACGACGACCTCTGCGTCATCAAGTTTGCCATCCAGAAATACGGATTGCCCGACAACCTCAAACTCAGCGTTCACTCCGGCAGCGACAAATTTTCCATCTACGGCGCGATTCGCCGCGCGGTGAAGAAGCATGGTGCGGGTTTGCATCTCAAGACCGCTGGCACGACGTGGCTGGAGGAAGTCATCGGCCTCGCTGAGGCGGGCGGGGAAGGGCTGGTTCTCGCGAAGGAAATTTACACTGCGGCGCTTGAGCACATTGACGAGCTTTGCGCGCCGTACGCCACGGTGATTGATATTGATCGCACCAAGCTGCCGGCGAGCTCAGTGGTCGCGAAGTGGACTTCCGAGCAATACGTCAATGCGCTGCAACACGAGCAATCGTGCAAGGAATTCAATCCGCACCTGCGCCAGTTGCTGCACGTTGGATTCAAGATCGCGGCGAAGAAGGGCGAGCGTTACCTGGGCCTTATCCGCGCCAACCATGCGGTAGTCGCAAAGAAAGTGACGGGAAATTTGTTTGATCGTCATATCAAACCAATCTTCCTCGGCAGTTAAAGTTTGTGCTCCAACAACGCGCCCTCGTTCAACAAAACTATGTCCTCAGAAACAGTGTCGCCAGCCGGGGAGGTCAAGCCTCGCGTCGGGAATTATCGCTGGATGATCTGCGGGCTGCTGTTGTTTGCTGCGATCATCAACTACGTGGATCGCCAGGTCATCGGCATACTCAAGCCGACCTTGGTGGCGGAGTTTGGCTGGTCGGACGAACGTATTTATTCCTCCATCGTGTTTTGTTTCCAACTGGCGTACGCCATTGGTTTCCTGTTTGCCGGACGTTTCATGGATCGTATCGGCGTGCGATTCGGTTTCGCAATTGCAGTGAGCGTGTGGAGTCTCGCTGCGATGGCGCATGGTCTCGCAGGTTATGTTCACACGTGGGAGATTCCGGTGCTTAACCTCGATAAGAACACAGGGTTCACAATCGTTACGCTGGTTGGAGGCGCTGTCGGTCTGGCATTGGCCCGGTTCGCACTCGGAATAGGTGAGTCAGGAGCATTCCCTGCCTCGATCAAGACGGTGGCGGAGTGGTTCCCCAGGAAGGAGCGCGCACTTGCCACGGGCATTTTTAATTCCGGAACGAACGTTGGCGCATTGCTCGCGCCGCTCGCCGTGCCGTGGATTCTCGTGCATTGGGGTTGGCAGTGGGCGTTTATTGCCACAGGCATTATTGGTTTTATCTGGGTCGGATGGTGGCTGGCTGTTTATCGTCACCCCGAGGATCATCCCCGGCTCAAGCCGGCTGAACTTGCGTACATTCGCAGCGATCCTGTTGACCCGCCCGCGAAGATTGCCTGGGGCAGATTGCTGACACATCGGCAGACCTGGGCTTTCGCTGTTGGAAAATTCATGACCGATCCCATCTGGTGGTTGTACTTGTTCTGGCTACCGGATTTTTTGAACAAGACGCATGGGGTCAAGGTAACCGTCTCCGAGATGGGGCCGCCGTTGCTGGTCATTTATCTTATTGCTGACATCGGCAGCATTGGAGGCGGTTGGTTGTCATCCCACTGGATCAAGCGCGGGTGGACAGCCAACAGAGCCCGCAAGGTTGCCATGCTCATCTGCGCGGTGGCCGTCGTGCCGATCATCTTTGCTGCCGTGGTGCTAAGTCTTTGGGTTGCCGTCCTATTG
>JABFSR010000215.1 GCA_013140495.1 Verrucomicrobiota bacterium | reverse complement strand
TCGCGGGCACAATGTGAACACCGATCTCGACATACTCCTGTTTGCTGTCGAGCAGGACGAACTGGTTTTCCCCCCATACCTTCTCAATGTGTCGAGCAATCGCATCGCGATTCTGACCTGTCGTTTCCGGCAACGCTTTGTCTCCCACCCAACCATGATGACGTAACGTCTTGCCATCTTCCGATTCAACTTCTACCGCAGACAACACGCGCCATTCGCCATTCCGACAACACACTTGCAAATGATCCTCACAGACGCGGCCGTCGGGCATCGCGACAATTTCAGTGACGATGACGATGGACAGATCCTCAAACCCCGGCTGTCGGTCCACGAAGAAACTTTCAACTCCTTGCATATCCGGCCAGTTCTCCGTTTTCTCTTTTCGGAAGCCCAGTTCCAGGACTTCGGCGGTCTTCTCCAAAGTTTCCGGATCGTTCGCCAAATCAGGCATCGTTCGCGCCAGAAGCAGTACTGCTTCAACCTGGAAATCCTTGCAGCCGACGGCGGTTTCGATGTCTCGACGACGATAAGCATCTTCGAGGCAGAGGATCGCGCCTTCGGGCGTGGAGAAGTCCATTGCAGGTCGCGACAACGCCCGCAGTTCTGCCAGTGCTGCCTCTCGATCCTGTTCTTGATTGTCTGACATAAATGGCCTTGATTGAGCGTTGTTACGTCCTGTCGTTGATGATTTTGGTTCGACGGGAATTTAGGGGTCGAGTTCGACTGCATCAAGCACGTTTCATAGCGTCATGCCCTTTTCATTGGCGGAAAGAAAACGATCTGCAACGACGGTCACGTCCCCAACTCTGAACCTCCGCATCCGTAGGCTAAGATTGACAAAAAGTCGCTACTCTTGCTTTGGAATATCGGTTTTCTTTTCCTCAAAGTCCGCCGGGATTCTCAGCAGGCCGCGCTGCTCCGCAAGTTTGTCGAGGAACACCACAACGAGGCTTTGTAGATGGCGTTTTTGCCGGTGGAGGTAATACGCGAACACCGGAAGCGAGGCCAGAATCACGCCGAGCCATTTTGCCGACTCACGAAACAATCCGATCACCAACAATTCCAACGCAAACAAAATCCAGAACGCCAGCTTGCCCTGCAACGACCAGTTTGCGCGCAACCGGCAACGGAGCAGACGACCGCGTTGATGATCTTCGGCGGCGGTGACGAGCTGTACCGTGCTCCATCGGTTGCCGTAAAATTCCACATCGAATTCGCTCCAGCCGATGTCCGAGCGATGCTGCCAGCCCTGGCGGTTGAGTTGATCCAGCATGGCGGCCACGAAATCCACGCGTTCAACCCGATGCTGCGACCAATACTGAACTTCGCCCAGCGATTCGTAGCCCTGTTCGAGCTGGAGCGAGTCAAACGTCTCGCGCACGGATCCGGTTTGTGCGCGCAATCGCACGCGTCCGATGTGTCGCGACCACCCGCGTACGAGTGGTTGCAGAAAGAAGAGCAGTCCCACCAGTACGCCCGACCACCAGCGGCGGCTTCCCTTCGGCACATCCGCTTGCGCACCAGCCGCGACGCAGACCATCAACGGAACGAGCAATACGAGCACTGCCACCGGCAACAAATAATGAAAGATCACAGACAGCACACAGACCGGCAACGTGACCAGAAGATGGTACTCAAGCGTGGTGAACATCATCAGGGTGTGTGCGGACTGCGCCGCGTAGAGCGTTTGAAACATCCCGCTGCCAAACACGCCCCGGTAGATGATCGGCGCTCCTAGGGACACGGCGAACTTTGCCGGCGAATAAATTCTCCCGCGCCACACGCTGTCTCCGAAGGAATTGAAATACTCCGGGTGCTTGCGCACGAGCAATGCCTCGGCTTCGCCATAACCGCGCTGCTGCTTCAGGTACGCTCCGATGTTCGATCGCCGGTAATGCCATACGAATGCCGCCGGACTGAATCCAATTTTCATTCCCGCCTGTTGCAACCGCCAGCAGATGTCCACGTCGTCTCCGGCTTTTGTGAAGATGGGATCAAATCCGCCGACCTCATCGAGCGCCCATTTGTAGAAAGACATGTTGCAACCGGGAATGTGTTCTGCGTGGCGATCATCCAGCATTACATGCGCAGGCCCGCCGGGCGAGACCATCACGGCGGCGGCCACAGCCGAATCGTCCGGCGGCAAAAGATTGTGCCCGCCCATTGCGGCGAACTCGCTGTTGAGGAGATCGCTGACAAGGTAGCGCAGCCAGTCCTCGTCCGGGCGACAATCTGAATCGGTAAATGCGATGATTTCTCCTAGAGCCGCACGGATGCCGGTATTGCGGGCCACGGAGAGGCCGCGATTTTTTTCGTGGCGGATGAAGCGAAGTTTTGGACCGGGCGGTTTCCCGGGAGTCTCACCCCAGCGAAAGTTGGCAACAAGCTGGGCGGTGTTATCGGTCGAGCCGTCGTCCACCAGGACGACTTCATAGTCAGGATAGTTGAGATTTTCCAGAGCATCAAGACATGTGCGGAGTGTGCGTTCTCCGTTGTAACTGGCGACGACGACTGAAACCTTCGGTATGCGTGGCCCGCCTTCTCCCTGCTTCGGCGCGGCAAGCAGCGGAAAGTGCGGCGCAGCACGAAACATTTCCTGGACTACATGGAAGGATTCCTTTGGCTCCCGCGTCACCGTGGTCAGGCCCATCTGCCAGTCTTCAACCTGTCGGCCACCGCGATGCCAGTCGTCCGTGAAACTGAAGACCACTGCGCCAGCCAGGCCGCCCCGAAATGTGGTTTCGATCTGCCACCTGAGCATCTCGCATTTGGCGGGCTCGCCTTCGCGGATGGAATCAATGCCGAATTCACCAAGCACAAGAGGCTTTGCATCGGCAAGCATCTGGAGCCGCGCCAGGTAGTTCCTGAATCGTTTCGGTTGGTGCAGATAGACATTGAAGCAGACAAAGTCGGTGGATTGTGGCCGGAGAAATTCTGTGGGCGGATAATTGGTAAAAGTGCAGAGGCAGTCCGGGTCCACGCGCTTGGCGACCAGCACGAGTTCATCCACAAAGTTTGCCACGCGCGATGCACCGCTCCAACGCACGATGTCGGTCGGAATTTCATTTGCGACACTGAACGCGAACACCGCCGGGTGAAACGCGCAGGCTGACACGGCTTTGCGGACGGCCGCCCTGGCTGCGTCCCGGCGCGCAGGGTCGTCGAGGAAGACAAGGTGTTTGTCCCACGGGATGTCCACCATCACGAGGAGATCATGCGCGCCGGCAAGATCGAGCAGCCAGCGTGGCGGGATGTGATAGACGCGGACGAGATTCGCTCCGAGCTCGCGTATGAGTGCGAAGTCGCCGGCGGTCTGTTCGAGCGAAGCGAAGGTTTCGCCTGCTCTATCCGGCGCAAAAGGGCCATAGGCGATTCCCTTGGGGTAAAACTTTTCCGCATCGCGACGGAAAAACTTTCCATCCACGCGTACGCGGGAGCGATTGACGACCGGTTCGGCCATGCAGGTCAGACGGCGAAGATACTACGTTTAGTCATCCGCTTTCGGATAGCAGATGCTGGAGCCGGGGGCAATGCAGAGATTGCCGGGCGCAAATCACAATGCGTACCGTGCTTGCCAAAAGCCTTGCCCGTTTCCAGCAGACACAACATCCTTCGTGCATGAAGCGATTTCTCCCGTTTCTTGCGCTGTTCGCCGTGTCCGCTTTTGCTGCGGGGCTTTCAGCCGCCACACCGGATGATCGCCCGGTGCAGAATTACTTTCAGAACGCAACCGCGTTTTCCTCCAGTCCCAAATGGGCTGTCGTTGGTTTTGGCCTTGTGTTCGGCAGCATGGCGCTCTCGTGGATCACGGCGATTGTCCTTGGCGGATTCAAGATCGGAAGTCTGGAGCGGCGGGTGGAATATCGGATGACTCGCGATGAGTATGCTCCTTTTTGGGAAAGGATGCGGCAGCGTTTGACGCAGATTGGTTTTGTGCCGGGGCCGGAGGAGGGCGTGTTTGGCCAGAGCGGCGCGCAGTTTGGTGACATGTCCAGCTTTACCCACGCAAAGACAAAGAAAGAATTGCGCGCGACGGCATTCGACAACGGGCAGGGCATCACCGTGGAGATTTCACTGCGCTATCTTGATCCGATTGTTGGCGACACTGGCGAATCCGCGTATCGCGACGGCGTGCTGGATTTCGTTTCCGGCACGTCGGATGGGATGAAAACGGTGACGAACCGGAGTTACGGTGCTTTGAGCAGTTTCATTGGCGGCATCGTTGCGTGCCTGGCTCTGGTGGTGATGAAACTGACCGGCTACACGCCCGTGCTGCCGCCCGTTCTGATGCTGACGATTGCAGAAGTGGTCACGGCCATCATGGCAATCCTGGCGATACGCTCGAAGCCCGGCGAATTGACAGGGTTATGGCTTGCGATTGCGGGAATTGGCTTGAGCGCGCTGGCGACTCTCGCGGCGATTGCGTTCGAGGTGATGGCTGTGCTGTGATGGCTGTGACTGAAACCGCCTGTCCTGTTCCCTCTTGATCGTAATCTTCGTCCTTTCAATCGTTCGCCGCTGTGGAGACCTAGAATGAGTAAGATCAAGGACATCAAATCACACAGCAGCTTCAGCATATCCATGTGTTTTTTTGATGATTTGACCTGCCCCTGCGCTGTGCCTAGACTTCCCGCTCTTGTTTTATATGAAGATTTTGGTGTGTGATCCGATTTCGCCACGAGGTATTGCGCTGTTGAAAGAGCGGCCTGAATTCAAGGTCGAGGTGCTGCCCAAAAGGCTGTCCGAGGCGGAATTGTTGCCGGTGGTTGCGGACGCCGTGGCGATGGTGGTGCGTTCCGAGACGAAGGTGACGAAGAAGGTTCTCGAAGCCGCGCTCAAACTTCGAGTGGTGGGCCGCGCCGGCGTGGGCGTGGACAACGTGGACGTGGAATCCGCCACGCAGCGTGGCGTGGTGGTGATGAACACGCCAGCGGGCAACACCATTTCCACCGCCGAACTTTCCTTCACAATGCTCCTCAATCTCGCGCGCAAGGTGCCGCAGGCGCACGGCTCGATGGTCGCGGGCAAGTGGGATCGCAAACTTTTTCAGGGCATCGAGCTTGCCGGAAAAACCCTCGGCGTGCTCGGCATGGGCCGTATCGGGACGGAAGTTGCGCGGCGAGCACTCGCCTTCGGCATGAGGGTGGTGGGCTACGATCCATTTCTGACCGAGGCCCGCGCGAAGGCCCTGGGCGTGGAACTGGCCTCGGACCTGGACGTGGTTTATCGGGAGGCGGATTTTATTTCTGTTCACATGCCGGTGACGGAACAAACCAAAGGCATGTTGAACACCGCGGCGTTCTCAAAAATGAAACCCGGCGTACGCATCGTGAATTGCGCGCGCGGCGAAATCATCATGGAGAACGATCTTCTCGCGGCGCTGGAGTCCGGCAAGGTCGCCGCTGCCGGCCTGGACGTGTTCATAGTCGAACCGCTCGCTGCGGATCATCCGTTCCGCAAGCATCCCAACATCATCCTCACACCGCACCTTGGCGCGAGTTCCGAGGAGGCGCAGGAGAAATGCGGCATCGAAGTCGCCGAAGTCATCACGGGTTATCTGCTCACCGGTGAAGTACGTAACGCTGTCAACCTGCCATATCTCGACGCGAAGACCTACGAGGAGGTGAAACCTTATCTCCTGCTCGGCGAAAAAATCGGACGTTTGCTCGCCCAGCTTGCGCCGCCGCAGGTGGATCGTCTTCACGTTACCTATGGTGGCAAGGCGCAGGAACTGCCGAACATTGATCCCGTCACGCGCGCTGTGGTGCAGGGCTTTCTTTCCCGCGCCTCGGTGAAGGACCTGAACAACATCAACGTCCGCAGCATTGCCTCGACGCTCGGTCTCACCGTTGAGGAAAAGCGCTCGAACGAACCTGTCACATTCAATGAATGGCTGCACGTGCAGGCGTTCAACGGGAGCGAGAAAGTCATTTCCGCAGGCGGCACATTTTTTGGTTCACCCAACAACCCGCGCATCGTGCGGCTATACAGCATGCCGGTGGAGATACCCATTAACGGAATTATGCTGCTGTTGTCGAACAAGGACCGCCCGGGCATCGTCGGATACCTCGGCACACTTTTGGGCCGGCACAATGTCAACATCGCCAGCATGAGCCTGAGCCGCGACACCGTGGGCGGCGATGCTTTCACCGTGTTAAACCTCGACAGCGAACCGCCAGACGCCATGATGACTGAATTGCAAAAAGACCCCTATATCAGCAACGTCAAACTCGTGAAACTTTAACCAAACCATAACAAATAATGTCCATCTCCCCCCTCCACCCCCTCACCCGTTTTGCCTCACACGTGAGGGGGAGGTATGGAAGGGGAGCGGGAGAAAAAAGCAACATGACCAAATCAAACAGAATCCTTCTTGCCGCCGCGATGGCCGTCGCTATGGCTGCCACGCCCGGCGCGTATGCCGTCACAGAGTCCACCAACAAACCCAGCACGTCGGCCACACTCGCAGAATTGTTCGGCGATCCCGTGATTGCGAAGGGCGAAGGTGTTGAGATCAAGCGCAGCCAGTTGGACAACGAGATGGTAACCATCCGCACTCAACTCGCGCAGAACAGCCAGAATATTCCACCTGAAAGGATGATGATGATCGAGCGCGAGGCGCTTGACGGATTACTCTCGTTCAAACTCGCCTTGAACAAAACCACCGCCGAGGACAAGGCCAAGGCCAAGGAGACGTTCGAGAAGGCGCTTGCGAAATACAAAACCGATCAAAAGCTGACCGAGGAACAGTTTGAGGAACAACAGGCCCGCCAGTTGCGCGTCCTGGGCATCAGCCGCGAGCAATGGCTGACCCAAAGCATCGAGCGCCAGCTTGTGCCGATTTTCCTTGAACGCGAACTTGCCATCACCGTGACCGACGCCGACAGGCAAAAGTTTTATGATGAGAACCCCTCGGAGTTTGAAGCCGCCGAATCCGTCCGCGTCTGTCACATCCTTTTTTCCACAAAGGATCCGATGGACTCCACACCCAACCCCGCCCAGCGCCGCGACCTGCCCGAGGACAAGAAGAAAGCCAAGTTTACACAGGCACAGGACATCCTCAAACGCGCCAGAGCCGGTGAAGATTTTGCAAAGCTCGCCAAGGAATTCTCCGAGGACCCCGGGATGAAATCGAATAACGGCGAATATAAATTTTCACGGGGAGACGCGTTTATTGAGGAATTCAAAGCTGCCTCCTTCTCGCTAAGTTCGAACCAGGTGAGCGACATTGTGACCACGATGTATGGTTATCACATCATCAAGCAGCTCGAAAAAACTCCGGCTCGCAAGGTGCCCATGTCGGAGGTTTCAGAGCGCATCGGCGATTTTCTCAAAGGTCGGCTGATCCGCGAAAAGGCTCCGGCTTATCTGCAAAAGCTGCTCAAAGACGCGAAAGTCGAGATTCTCGATGAGAAGCTGAAAGCCGTCGAATTGCCAGCGCCCAGGACTGAAAAGCCCGAGCCGAAGAAGTAGCAGCCGCCCGTTTCATCTTTCAACCGCGCCCTCGTTTTCGTGGGCGCGGTTTTTTCTCTTCCCGGGAACGCTGGCGTCACGCCAGCGGGTTTCAAAACACCAGTCTCCTTGCTGCGAACTGTAACTCGCCAGCAAGATGCCGACGCTCCCAAGACTTTCCGTGCCGGGAACTTTTTGCCGCCTACAACCGCTGCACCCGGCTCTTTTTTCCCTGTTGGCGGAGCAGTCCATCGAGAACTCCCATGTTTTCAGGGGTATTTGCTCGTGGTACCTGCGTTGCTAAACGCACGTCGTCGGACTGATTTTCAAATGAACGCACACTTCAACGGACGGAAGCTTGGTGCGCAACGGGCCTTTGGCCGTCGCGCCACCACCGCCATTCGCGCGGGGCTGGTCGCAACAGCCTTCGCCACATGTTCGGCATTTGCACAGACCAATCTCACCAGCGCCAGCGTCGCCCCCGAACTACCCGACTCCGCATCGGCCATGTTCTCACTCCTCCGCGTGTTGGGCGCGCTGGCGCTGGTGTTCGCAGTTTTCTTCGGTGGCTTGTGGTTGTTTCGCAACTGGCAGCGCGCATTCGTCAACAAGGGCCGTGCGGCCAAACTTGACGTGCTTGAAGTCAAATCCCTCGGGCAACGTCATGCGCTTTACGTCGTCGGCTATGAACAACAGCGGATGCTGGTGGCGTCGTCGCCTGCGGGGATCACGATGCTGACCGCCCTTCCGGATGACGAGTCAAGTGCGTCGAACCCGACAGATTCAGGCAACGGACACAAACCTGGTTTCACCGAGGCGCTTCGTCTGGCGCTGCAACGCTCTGGCAAATGAATTTCCCCACCGAAAAAGCACACCAACCCACGTTCGCCGGCGGGCGAACGTGGGGTTGGTGGCTGTTGATCGCGTTGATGTTGATCTCGGCTGTGCCGGCTGCGGCGCAGACGAATCCTGTCACGCTGACCATTTCACCGTCGAACTCGGTCACCAGCCTTGGCGCCGGCCTTGTTCCTTTCAAACTCAACCTCGGCGTCGAAGCTGCACAGCAGCCGCAGGATGTGGATGTGGCCATCAAGGTCTTGTTTGGCATTACGCTGCTCTCGCTCGCGCCCTCGATTGTTCTGCTCATGACATGCTTCACCCGCATCGTGATCGTGTTGTCCTTCGTGCGCTCTGCTCTGTCGCTGCAAGGCACGCCTGCAAATCAGATCATCATCGGTCTCTCCCTGTTCATCACCTACTTCATCATGCAGCCGGTGTGGTCCAAAATTGATGAAACCGCGCTTCAGCCCTACATGACGAAACAAATCTCTTCGACACAGGCCATGGATGAGGCCGCCAAGCCGATCCGCAATTTCATGCTCAAGCAGGCTCGACCAAAGGACGTGGAGTTGTTCGTCGCCATCGCAAAATTACCACCGACTTCACCCGATCAACTGCCTCTCAAGGTTGTCATACCCGGTTTCATCATCAGCGAACTGCGCACGGCATTCCAGATGGGCTTCCTGCTTTTCGTGCCGTTCATCCTGATAGATCTCGTGGTGGCCACGGTGCTCATGAGCATGGGCATGATGATGATGCCGCCAGCGACGATTTCCATGCCGCTCAAAATTCTGTTGTTCGTCCTCGTGGACGGATGGGAACTGGTCGTGCGTTCGCTGGTGTTGAGCTTTGGTGGATGACGAAAGGAACAATGAATCCTGAATTCTCGGTCGAACTGATCAAAAACATGATGTTGCAGGCGGTGACGCTCGCCGCGCCGATTCTGCTCACGGTGATGGTCATCGGTCTGGCGATCAGTTTGTTTCAAGCGGTGACATCCATTCAGGAACAGACGCTGACGTTTGTGCCCAAGGTGCTCGGGGTGGTTGCGCTGCTGGTGATCCTGCTGCCGTGGATGCTGCGATCGCTCATGGAATTCACTCAAGCCGTGCTGGGACGGATTCCCTCGATGGTGAACTGACATGAATTTCTGAACATTGAATGCTGAACTAACCATCTGGTTTCTTGTCTTTACACGCGTCGGCGCGATGCTCGCAGTGCTGCCGATGTTTTCGTCGCAGGCCGTGCCGATTCAACTCCGCATCGCACTGGGCGCTCTCGTGGCATTTCTCATCACGCCAATGATGCCACCTGTGCCGGGAGCGGATGTGCTCTCCATCTGGACGCTGGCGCGATTGATGTTCATGGAGGCGAGCATCGGAGTGTTGTTGGGCTTCGTCTCGAAGTTTGTTTTCTACGCGCTGGAAATAGCCGGTGGATTTGTTGCCACGGAAATGGGCCTCTCAATGCCTGCCGAGTTCAATCACGTCACCGGCAACGCCATGTTCGTTCCCGGCCTGATTTTCTACTGGCTGGCGATGATGCTCCTGCTGACGTTGAACCTCCATCACTGGATGATTGTCGGGTTCGAGCGCAGTTACGCGTTGGTGCCGATGGGTGGCGCGCATCTGAGCGAAGCATTGCTGGTAAACGTCGTGCAAAAGAGCGCGGGAGTATTCGTCATCGCGCTGCAAATCTCCGCACCAGTCATGGCCGTGTCCTTCCTTGTCACCCTGGTCTTCGCTGTTCTCAGTCGCGCAGTGCCGCAGATGAACGTGTTTGCCGAAAGCATGCCGGTCAGGACGCTTCTCGGCCTGATGACATTTGGTCTGACCTGCACATTCATGGGGCAGCATGTGGCGAATTACCTTCGCCGTTTGCCCGAGGACATGATGAGCGTTGCGCGGCTGGCTGGCGGATGAACTGAATCTTCTGAAATCGAATGGCAAACCACCAAACAGGAGAAAAGACGGAACAAGCAACGCCGCGCAGGCTGGAGGAGGCGCTCAAGCGCGGCCAGTTCGCGCGCAGTACTGAGGTGCAGACGGTGTTCGTGCTGGTCGGAGGTCTTGTCGCCTTCAAAATGCTTGGTGCTGACGTGTGGCGGCAATTGGTCAACACACAGATTTCCATACTCGGTCATCTTCATGAAATTCCGCTGACGCTCGACGCCATGCAGAGTTATGCCGTGCAGGCGGCCATGGTGTTCGGAGCGTGCGCAGGACCGGTTATCGTGGCCACGGCGGTGGGTGGATTGCTCGCGGGCGGAATTCAGAATCGTTTTCAAACCGCTTCCGAGGCACTGACCATGAACTGGGAGCGGCTCAATCCCGCGGAAGGTTTCAAGCGTGTGTTCTCGGGACGCTCTCTCGTGCCGACGGGCATCTCGATCATGAAGCTCACCGTGATTGGTCTGCTGACGTGGTTTCAGGTGAAGAAGCTCTTGGAGGATCCGATTTTCTACACTGCGGTGGACGTGGCGCGCATCGGGCAGTTTCTGGCGGAGGCGGCTTTCGGAATCACCTGGCGCGTTGTTCTTGGCCTCTCCGTGCTGGCTGCACTGGATTACACCTATCAGTTCTGGCGCACAAACCGCGACCTGATGATGACGCGTGAGGAAGTGAAGGAGGAAATGAAAAACTCCGAAGGTAATCCGCAAATCAAAGCCCGCCAGCGTCGTCGTCGTGCGCTGAAGACTGTCCGGCAAATGCTCCTGGATGTGCCCAAAGCCGACGTGATAGTGACAAACCCGACGCGTCTGGCCATTGCCCTGCGATATGACCGGAAGACGATGAAGGCTCCGAAAATTGTAGCCAAGGGCGCGAGATTGAACGCTGCCCGCATCCGTGAGATCGCAACGCGCCACCAGATTCCAATCATCGAGAACAAGCCGCTTGCCCGGATGATGTTCAAATACGGGAAGGTCGGCGGGGAGATTCCAGCACAACTTTACTCGGCGGTGGCGGAGATTCTCGCCTACGTCTATCGCGTCAACCGCTACCGCTACTACGCGGAGCTGAACAACGCATGAAGTTGAACAACTCATAATTTATGGCGACTACGGCAAACACAACGTCCGGCGGGTTGGGTCGTCTGCTCCGGCAGGGCGACCTGTGGATGATCTTCGGCTTGTTCGGCACGGTGTTGCTGCTGATTCTGCCTGTGCCGCCGCTGGCTCTCGACATGTTCCTCGCGGTGAGTATCGCGCTGTCGCTGCTGATCTTGCTCATCATCCTTTATATCGAAGACGCATCGGATTTCACGGGCTTCCCCACGCTGTTGCTGTGCGTGACGCTGTTCCGTCTCGCGCTGAATGTGGCTTCGACACGGTTGATTCTGCTGGACGGTTACGCGGGTCACATCATTGAGGCTTTCGGCAACTTTGTTGTTCGCGGCAATTACGTCGTCGGTCTGGTCATCTTCCTGATTCTTGTGCTCATCAATTTCGTCGTCATCACCAAGGGCGCGGGGCGCATCGCGGAAGTCGCGGCGCGGTTCACGTTGGACGCCATGCCCGGCAAACAAATGGCCATTGATGCCGAACTCAGCGCAGGTGTCATCAATGACGAGCAGGCCCGCACACGTCGCCGCAAGGTGGAGCAGGAAGCAGACTTTTACGGCGCGATGGACGGTGCGAGCAAGTTCGTACGCGGCGACGCCATTGCCGCCGTGCTCATCACGCTCATCAACGTCCTCGGCGGTTTCGCCATCGGCATTGCACAGAAGGGCATGACGATGACTGAATCGCTCCAGCGCTTCACGTTGTTGTCCATCGGTGATGGTCTGGTCTCGCAGGTTCCCGCGCTCATCGTCTCGATGGCGGCGGGCATGTTGGTGACGCGCGCGGCGTCCAAGAACAGTCTCGGCCACGAACTTGGGCGGCAACTTTTATTTTATCCGAAGGCGATGGTGGTGTTGAGTGTGATGCTCGGCATCTTTGCCGTCATGCCCGGGATGCCCATGTTGCCGTTCCTAGCGCTGGCTGCGGTGACTGGTTTCCTGGCGCGCAAACTCCAGGTCAAGGCGCGTCTCGGCATCCTGCCCAAGCCAGGCGCGGAAGCTCAGGCGAAGGATGGAAAGTCCCCCGCTGACGCCAATGCAAACGGTGCGCAGCCGGGCACAGGTGAAAAACTCGAATCCCTGCTGGCCGTTGATTCGTTGCAGATCGAGCTGGGCTACGGCCTGGTGAGTTTTGCGGACACGCGCAAGGGCGGCGATTTGTTGGAGCGCGTCACGGGAGTGCGCCGCACGTTTGTGCAGGAGATGGGCGTTGTGATACCGCCAATCCGGTTGCGTGACAATTTGCAACTTGGCGCGAACGAATATCGTTTCCTTCTCAAGGGCCAGCCGATTGCGCAGGGGCAGTTGATGCCCGGCTACTGGCTCGCGATGAACGCAACGAACAGCAAGGTCGCGCTCAAGGGTGTGCCGACGGTTGAGCCGGTGTTTCAACTTCCCGCCACATGGATCACGGACGTGGAACGCAAGAACGCCGAGGCGGCGGGCTACACGGTGGTGGACGCGCCGTCAGTGCTCGTGACGCATCTGTCAGAAACCGTGCGGCGCAACAGTGCTGAAATTCTCAGCCGTCAGGACGTGCAGTTGCTGCTGGATAATCTCAAGCAGACGCATCCGACGGTGGTGAATGAATTGATTCCGACGCAGCTCACTGTCGGCCACGTGCAGCGCATTCTTCAGAACCTGCTCGGCGAGGGAATCTCCATCCGCAACCTTGCAGGCATTCTTGAAAAGGTCGGCGACCACGCGGCGATCACAAAAAATCCTGATGAACTTTCCGAATTCGCCCGACGCGCGCTGGGCGCACAATTGGTGAAACCGTTTCAGGCCGAGAGCGGCATGTTGAGGGCGATCACGCTCGATCCGAAACTCGAACAGCAGATCGCCCAGGGTGTGAGGCAATCACCAACGGAGGTGTCGCTCCTGCTGGATCCAAAACTGGCGCGGCATCTCATGGAGACTCTGTCAAAGCATGTGCAGAAGTTTCTGGCGGACGGCGCGCCGCCACTGCTCTTGTGCGCGCCGCAAATCCGGCTGGCGTTCCGTAGATTTTTTGAGGCGACGTTTGCCGATCTCGCGGTGATCTCCTACGCGGAGGTGCCATCGCGGGTTGAAATTCAAAGCGCGGCCATGGTGCCGTGCCTGGAGTGACTGAAGGTATAAACATGAAAACAACACACACGCATATCACCAGACGACTCGAAGCTGCAACGTCGCCGGCAACGCCAAATCCTTTGAGCAGTCCGCGTCCTGCACGGAGCGGACATTTTTGGCCCGGCGAAAGTTTTGCGCTGTTCCCGCGCACACACGAACTGGCATCTGCGATGGCGGGTGTTTCATTCGTGCTGCCGCAGATTGCGTCCGGACATTTTCCAAAGTGAAGCACCGAAGACGACGAGAGAAACGATATGCAGGTTCACACATTCATTGCGGAGTCGGCGGCGGATGCCGTGAAACAGATTCGCGAGACGCTTGGCGCGGAGGCCGTGGTTCTCAATGTGCGGCGCTCGGAGTCGGAGGGATTTTCGCGACTCTGGCAGAAGCCACGAATTGAAGTGCTTGCGCATCTGCCCGATAAAACCGCTGCGGCTTCCGAGAGCGAACCCTCAAATGTTCTTGCGCTGGCCGAGCTGCGCGAGGAATTGCGCGAGATCCGGGAGAAGATTCAAACACCGTCGTCTGCCGCCGCTGATCTTTCATTGACTTACGACGGCGCGCATGGAGTGACGCGCCCTGCCGCAGACGGTGGCTGGCGTGTGGGTGACTTGCTCACGAATGGAGGATTGTTGCCGTTATATGCGGGGCGTGTGGTGGAGGAGTTGCGGAGCATTCACGGCGAGATTCCACCAGAACATTTGCGCCATGAGATCAACATGGCTTTCGAGATTCTCCGCAATCACTGGCGTCCGACTGTAACAGCGGACTCCGGTGTTCATGTGTTCGTGGGCGCACCTGGCGCGGGCAAAACGACGGCGCTTTGCAAATGGCTCGCACAAGCCTCGCTCGTCGAAGGCAAATCGGCGGCTGTCTGGCGGCTGGATGGCCGTGTTGCAAACACGGCGGAGTCGTTGAGCATTTTTTGCGAAATTCTCGGCGTGCCGGTGGAACGTTGCGTGACGCGCGGCGCTCGCAAGCCGGACGCGGATATGTTGTTCATTGATCTGCCGGGTGTGAATACAGCCGATGCGTCCACGATGGACCAGCTCGCACACCAGTTGAGTCTGTTGCCTGGTGCTCAGGTGCATCTGGTGTTGAACGGGGCGTATGAACCGGCATTGATGCTTTCGCAGGTGCGGGCGTTCGAGGCGCTCGGTGCGGACGACGTGATCGTGACGCATCTGGACGAGGAGACGCGCTGGGGCAAACTGTGGAATCTGGTGCTCGGCACAAATTGCTCGGTGAGATATCTCGCAGCCGGGCAAAATATTCCCGGTGACTTCGCCGTGGCGACCCCGGAACGAATCTTTACAACGCAGTTTCCCGGGAAATCCCCATTATTGCAGTCTGAAACCCACGTGGCAGATGCCTTGCTAAACCGCGAGTGGACGAATCAAAAATGAAGAAACTGATGATCATGGGCGGGCTGACAGGGTTCCTTATCGGGTTCGGTGTTGGACTGATCAATGATGTTTCCTGGCCGGCATTGTTTCTTCGCGCAAGTGTCGCGGCGTTTGCCGCCGGCGTTTTGATGCGCTGGTGGGGCGGTGTGTGGATTCGTGGCCTGCAGGAAAGTCTTTCACAGAGAACGACGGACATCGCGCCACTGAAGTCCGCCCCAGGTGCCGCCAAAAAATAATTGTCACTCATGGCCAACAAGACCCAAACCAGCACGACGAAGCCTGATGGCAAGGCCAGAGCCAGGGTTGTTGTGCAAAGCTACAAGCGAATGACACCCGGGAGTGCGGCCGAGGAGGCCATGGTTGTGCAGCATCTGCCGCTGGTACGCACTGTGGTGGGACGCCTCGCGATGAATCTTCCTTCCCACGTTGATACCGATGATCTTTACAGTTCCGGTTTGGTGGGGCTTTTGAACGCGGTCAGGCACTTTGATCCGGAAGGCGGAAGCTCGTTCGAGGCATACGCACGGGTACGCATTCGTGGCGCGGTGTTCGATGAATTGCGGCGTCTCGACTGGGTGCCGCGCTCCATTCACGACAAGGCGCGCAAGGTGCAGGGGGCGATCCAGGAAATCGAACAGGCCACGGGCGAAACGGCTTCCGATGAAGATGTGGCATGTGCGCTGAAGCTGACACTCGACGAATATCAGGAACTGCTCGACGAGATAAAACCGGCGACATTCGTGTGTCTCGACGCCTCGCCAGGGGACGACGACGACACGAGCCGACACGAGAGCATCGCGGATGACACGCAGCCGGATCCGATGGATTGCACGGCGCGGCGCGAGGTGGCCAGGTTGATTGCCCGTCGCATCGAGAAGCTGCCGGAAATGCAGCGCAAGGTTCTGGCACTTTACTATTTTGAAGACATGCGGCTGCGCGAAATTGCCGAGGCGTTTGGTGTGACGGAATCGCGCATCTGCCAGATTCATTCACAGGCCATTCTCTCCATCAAGGCGTATCTGGCGCAGCAGGAGAAGATGGATGAAACCTCCCATCTACTCGCACACGCATGATTGTCATTGTTGGATCTCTCATAGTTCTCGGCGCAGTGATCGGCGGCTTCATAATGGCTGGCGGAAACCTGGGCGCGCTGATCGTCGTTTCGGAATATGTGGTCATCTGCGGATCGGCGCTGGGCGCGATCATCATCATGGCTCCCAAGTATGTCATCATCGCCTTGATCAAGCAGATGCTCGGTACGCTGAAAGGCAGTCCCTATGGCCGCAAAGCCTATGAAGATTTATTCAAGGCACTTTACGAACTGTTCATGATCGGGCGGCGCAACGGAATGATCGCGCTCGAAGAACATGTCCTCACGCCCGAGACCAGCAGCATCTTTACGAAGTATCCAGGTTTCCTCAAAGACCATCATGCGATGGCGATGCTTTGCGGCGGATTGAAGCCCATCATTGACGGCAAGGTGAAGCCCGACCAGTTGAAGCTCCTGCTGGACACGGAACTCGACACAATGGAGGACGAACATCACAAGCCGATTGACGTGCTGACCAAGGCGGCTGATGCGATGCCCGGGTTTGGGATCGTGGCGGCGGTCTTGGGCATTGTAATCACGATGGGAAGCATCGCCGGTCCGGTGGAAATGATCGGCCACCATGTCGCTGCGGCGCTTGTCGGAACATTCCTTGGAATTTTGATCTCCTACGGATTCCTGAACCCGCTCTGCGTCAACATGGCGTTCGTTGGTTCATCCGAGCTTGCCTTCTTCAAAACCATCTCCGTCGCGGTGGTGGCGTTTGCCAACGGCATGGCGCCCATCATGGCCATCGAAGTGGCGCGACGCGGATTGACCAGCGATGTGAAACCGACTGCGGATGATCTGGAGGCCATGTTGAAAAAGGCCACGGCGGCACCGCAAGGTTGAGATATGCCGGCAACCAAGACGCGGACGGAAAGCAATTATTGAATCATGGCAAAAAAAGGTCACGGACATCATGGCGGTGCGTGGAAGGTGGCTTATGCCGACTTCGTCACGGCGATGATGGCGTTGTTCCTGGTGCTGTGGCTTGTGTCGCAGGATCAGAAGATCAAGGAGGCCGTGCAGCGCTCTTTCCGCAATCCGTTCGCTTCGATTACCAAGGAATCCACCGGCATCCTTCCGAACAAGGACGTGCAGGCGGTGTCATCGAAGGAAGGGAATTTCGATTCAGCCTCCGCCGTCGAGTTGAACATGCTGCGCAAACTGTCGCAGGACTTGTTGAACACGCTTCAAAGCAATCCGGAGAACCCGGAGGAAAACCCCCTGGACATCGAGGTCACACCTGAGGGACTTCGAATCAGCGTGTTTGACCGGAATCACAAACCCATTTTCGAGCCGGATTCGGCTGAATTCACGGAATACGGCAAATGGATTTTCACCACGCTTGCGTGGCAGGTTTCACGTTTCACCAACACCCTTTCTGTCGAGCTTGAGGGACACACCGAGGCAAATCACACTCCGAAAGATCCGAAACTCGATCCATGGGAGCTGACTGCAAATCGCGCCAATGCCGCGCGCCGGAAACTGCTCGAACATGACGTATTGCCGCGACAGATCAGAAAGGTCGCAGGTTTTGCAGATACTCAACCGATGCCGAACGTGGATGCGATTGACGTGAGCAACCGCCGTGTGGCTGTGCTCTTGAAGATCAAACCGGGCAGCCAGCTTTAACATGTCTTCCAAATTTGTGCCGCTTCTGCCGACCGCACCGGCGTCCGCCGGCCCGGGTCGCACGGTGGATTCCGCAGTGGCGTCCTCCGCCTTTATGGCACTGGCTTCTTCCGCTGCTCCGTCTCCTGCCGGCACGTGCAGTCACGCGCCGGCTCAATCCTCTGTCAAACCGAGCGTCACACTCAGGCGCGACGGCGACCGTGTGACACATGTGCGCGTTGAATGTGCGTGCGGCCAGGTGATTGAGTTGGAGTGCGCATATTGACGATTGCCGCCAACGGTCAGTCGCTTTCCTGCCAGGTTCACAATCCTTTTCGTAGTCTGAGTCCTCCCAAACTCGCGGCGAACTGATCCCAGGATTATGAGCAAGTTTGCGATTGCTGGGAGGGGGACGCAGTTCAACCCCTGGGAAAAATCTGCATATCTTCGCGGTCAAACGCGGCAGCTTTTTCCCCGGTGAAATCCTTACGAAGCGCAAAACCCAGCTAAAAGCGCATATTCTCTTCGTGGCACTTGCGCTGCTTGGCAGCGGGTCGTGAACGTAAGTTTGTATCAAGCCGCCGCCGCAATGACGGCCAATGAGAGATGGCAGGATGTGATTTCAGAGAATCTCGCGTCCTCATCCATCCCGGGTTTCAAAAAGAACACCATTAGTTTCGATGCCGTCCAGGCCGGGATGATGCCGCAACAGACTCCCGATCCCCGGATGAATTACACTCTTCCGCACGCCACGGTCTCCACCAGTTTTGCACAGGGTGAACTCAGGCCCACCGGGTCGAACACAGACCTGGCCATTGAAGGAGCGGGATTTTTTGAAGTCCAGTTACCCACGGGTGACACCGCTTTCACACGGGATGGTGGATTCCACGTCAGCGCCAACGGCCAGTTGGTCAACAAGCAGGGATTCCCATTGATGGGTGAAGCCGGGCCGATCCAGCTCGATCGGACAAACAAAGAGCCAATTTCCATTTCTGCCACAGGCGAAGTCAGTCAGGGCGCTGAACTGCGCGGGAAATTGAAGGTCGTCGAATTTGAAAAACCGCAGAGCCTCTCGCAGGTCGGTGGAGGTTTGTATTCTTTAGGCCAGTCGAATCAACTCCCCACGCCGACGAAAGCCAGTACGGTGCGGCAGGGTTTTCTCGAAGCCTCAAATGTTTCGGCCGTCAAGGAAATGGCCGGACTCATCAGCACGATGCGCGCGTTTGAAGCCAGCCAGCGCGTGTTGCAGATGCACGACGAGCGCATGGGTCGCGCGATTTCCGAGCTGGGCAACCCCAATTGAATTTGATTTATGCTTCGCGCCCTTTACTCCGCATCGTCCGGCATGGAGTCACAGCAGACCCAGCTCGACGTCATCTCGAACAATCTCGCCAACGTCAGCACCACCGGCTTCAAGAAGAGCAAGGCCGAGTTCCAGGATTTGCTTTATCAAACCACGAGCGCACCAGGGGCGGATGCCGGCGGCGGCAATCAGGTGCCCACGGGCGTGCAGATCGGTCACGGCTCGCGGCTCGTCTCCACTGCTAAGGTGTTCACCAATGGCGAACTCAAGCAAACTGGCGAACGATTGGATCTGGCCATCGAGGGCGACGGTTTTTTTGAAGTACAGATGCCCGACGGTTCAAAAGCCTACACCCGCGACGGCAATCTCAAAACCGGTCCGGACGGACGCATTCTCACCAGCACCGGTCTCCCGTTGCAGGGCGGCTTCCAGCCAATCCCCGCAGGCTCCACAAATGTCTCGATCGCATCTACGGGCGAAGTTTCGATTTCCGGGAGCGCTGGGAATTCCTCCTTCCGCATGCAGTTGGTTCGGTTCGCCAACCCTGCCGGTCTTTCAAGCCTCGGGCGGAATCTTTACGCCGAGACCCCGGCATCCGGCGCCGCGGAAATCGGCAGTCCCGGAGAAAGCGGTTTTGGCACGGTGCAACAAGGTGCGCTCGAAATGTCCAACGTGAAAGTCGTCGAAGAAATGGTGAATCTCATCGTGGCGCAGCGGGCATACGAGGTGAACTCCAAGGCCGTGCAGGCCGCCGACGAAATGCTGCAAATGAGCAACAACATCCGTCGCTGATAATGAACTTCCTCCCCCCTCAGACCCGGCCCCTCCTGCCGAGCCTGTCACTAGTGGCGGCTCTCTCGGCCTCATTGGCCGGAGAGCCGCTCACGTGGCAACTGCGTCCTGCGGCGCAGGTGGACTCCACGGGGATTCATCTCGATCAGTTGATCGCAAACGCTCCGCTGGAACAGGCGCACCTGCGTCTCGCGTCCGCGCCAGGGCCGGACCAGTCACTCACGTTCACACGCGCCCAGATCAATGCGTTGCTGGAAAAAACGGCTCCCGACCTTGCCAGCACCAACTGGAGCGGCGTTGCGCAGGTGAAGATCACCCGTCGCACCCGGCCGCTTGACGAGGCAGGCATCAAGTCCCTGCTCACTGACACGCTGCAAAAGGATTTTGTAAAAGAGAAAGGTGAACTTGAACTGCGGTTCACCCGCGCATGGAGCACTGTTGCCGTGGTGGACGAATCTCTCACGCTGCGAGTCATAGATTTGCCGTCGCTGGGGGTGACACCCAGTTGCATCGTCCGGTTTGAACTCAAGGCGGGCGATGAACTGCTCGGTACATGGCAGGCCACAGTCACTGCGAAGGTCTGGCGCGATGTCTGGGTGGCCGGCTCGTCAATCAAGCGTGGCCAGCCGGTGCTCGATGCCGACCTTGTCAAGGAACGCCGCGATGTGCTTGCGTTGCGCGATGCGCTCGGAGTTTTGGAAACAGACAAACCCGGTCTTGAGATTGCAGAGAACGTTCCTGCGGGCGGCGTTCTGACTTCGCGCTCGATCAAGCAAACCCCCGTGGTAAGACGCGGCCGGATTGCGGACGCGGTCATCCGTGATGGCGCGCTGCTGCTCTCGATGAAGGTCGAGGTGCTGGAAGACGGCGTGCCCGGTCAGATGGTGCGGGTGCGGAATCAGAAAACGAAACGTGAATTCCGGGGCATGGTCCAGAATGAGGAAACCATCCATGTCTCCCTCTGATCAATTTCAAAACCACAATATCATGAAACACACCAATACCAACAATGTGTCCTCACGGTCCGAAGCGCCCGCTCTGCCTCCCTTGCGTTTCGTCGGTCGGTTGACGACGAATGATCAGCCTGCGGCAATTGAAATTCGCAGCAGGCGGCGTGAAAGCGGAAGGTTGTTTGCCACGCGTGTCTCGCGTCTTGCGTACGCCGTTTTGTTGAGCGGCTTCACCACGGTCGCTCCGGCTCAATCTCTCTGGAAAGACGGCACGTCCGTTGCAATGGTCAGCGACCGTCGTGCCCGCGCAGTGGGCGATTTGCTTACGATAATTGTTCAGGAAAACAACAGCGCATCGAAGGACAACTCGACGAAGACAACGAAGAGTTCCTCCATTGACGCGAGCCTGGACACCGTGCTGTTCAGCCCTGCCGCCAGCGGATTTCTCACCAAGGGCGGCAAACTGCCGGCGCTGAAGACGACAGCCAAACAGGATTTTGACGGCGGCGGCAAGATCAGCAACTCTGAAAAAATCACCGCGCGCATCGCCGTGCGCGTCGTGGACGTGCTGCCCAACGGCAACCTTGTGATCGAAGGCCGTCGGACCACGTCATTCTCCGGGGAGACGCAGGAAGCCGTGTTGCGCGGCGTGGTTCGCGGCGAAGATGTCGCGCCCAACAACAGCGTGTTCAGTTACAACATCGCGGATGCGACCATTAAATATATCTCGAATGGTTCCGTTTCCGGTTCGCAGCGCAAGGGCTGGTTTCTACGCGTGTGGGACAAGGTCACTCCGTTCTGACAACCAGAGAGCAAACTGACATGAGCTTTAACCATCTCAAGCCCGCCATGAATCCCGGTCGCGCAACATTTCGCTGCCAGCAAACTTTTGTTGCATATGCAACAAAAGTTTGTCAACTAATTGAGATCGTGCTTTTTGTAGTTTGTGTGTTTTGTGGAAATCAGTGTTTTGCTGGTTCGCGCGTGAAGGACCTCGCAATGCTCGCAGGAGCGCGTGAAAACCAGCTTGTGGGTTACGGACTTGTCACGGGACTTGCGGGTGATGGCGACAAAGACCCGGTTTACACGGTGCAGAGCGTGGCAAACATGCTCCAGCGTTTCGGTATCAATGTTCCTGCCACGACTCTTTCCTCCAAGAACATTGCGGCGGTCATGATCACTGCTGACATTCCGGCGTTTGTCAAAAACGGCACGCGTCTCGATGTGGTCGTGTCGGCAATCGGCGACGCGAAAAGTCTCCAGGGTGGCGTGCTGTTGCAGACGCCGCTCATCGGCGCGGATGGAAAAGTTTATGCCGTGGCTCAAGGCACGCTCGCCGTGGGTGGCTTTCTCGGCGGTGCGGGTGGCGCGGGTGGTGCGACGGTTCAAAAGAATCATCCCACCGTGGCGCAGATTTCCGGGGGCGCACTGGTGGAACGCGAGATTCCCACCGAGGTCGTGAAGGACAACTTTGTTGAATTGCTCCTCCGCGATCCTGACTTCACATCCGCTGCGCGCATGGCTGCGGCGATCAATGCAAGATTCACCAACAGCGCCGAGGCCATTGACTCGACATCGGTGCGGGTGAAGGTGCCCGAAGCCCAGGCAAAATCGCCGGTGGATTTCATCGCGCGCATCGAGGCGGTGGAAGTGACGCCGGATGTGCCTGCGCGTGTCATCATCAACGAGCGCACGGGCACGATAGTTGCCACGGCGCGCATCCGGATTGCCGAGTGCGCGGTCTCACACGGCGATCTGACAATTTCAATTGCCTCCACGGTGGATGTGTCCCAGCCGAATCCGCTGAGCAGCACCGGCACGACTGTCGCCACGCCGCGCACGGATACGAAGGTGGAGGAGAAGAAGGGCCAGTTCGTTGCGCTGCCCGAGATGCCCACGGTTGAAAAGGTCGCCGCCGGATTGAACGCGATCGGCGTTTCGGCGCGCGACATGATGGCGATTTTTCAGGCGATGAAACAGGCCGGCGCGTTGCAGGCCGAACTCGTGATGCGTTGAGATGGAAATTCCCGCGTACAATTCAGCGGTGAAGCCGGCGGATGTCCCGCTCGAACGGCTTGCGGCCAATTCAAAGCTGACCGACGCGCAGAAGGTGAAGGAGCTGGCGCGACAGTTTGAAGCGGTGCTGCTGAGGCAGATTCTCGGTGAGGCGCAGAAGAAGGTGTTCGTCTCAAAGATGAACCCGGATTCGATTTCGGGTGGAATTTATCAGGACATGATTACGAATCAAATGGCGGACAAGATCAGCAGCTCCGGGTCGTTTGGCCTGGCTCGCGCGCTGGAGAAGCAGTTGCAACACGAATTGAAAACCGAAAAGCCGTCCACTGACGGCACCAAACAACCATGACTCAAGCCCTTGAAGATTTGATCCAGTCGTTGCGCGAGGAATTGCAGAGCTATGGCGAGATGCTCGCGCGTCTCGACCAGCAGCAGGAGCAGGTGATGAACCGCGCGCCGGACGAATTGCTCCAGTCCACTGCCGGCATCGAGACCCAGAGTTACGCCATCCAGGAGGCCCGTCGTTTGCGCGAATCCAAACAGGGCATTGTCGCGCTCGGCCTCAAGCTTGCCCGGGATGCCGGTTTCAGCGAAATCATTCCGAATCTCCCGGCGGATTACCGTCCGCTGCTTTCCGCGCTTGTTCAGGAAAACAATGAGCTGCTCGTGCGTGTACATCAACGCTCGCGACAGAATCACATTCTGCTCTGCCGTTCGGTTGAACTGATGAGCCGGCTGCTCGGAAGTTTGCTGCCCGGCAGCAGCACGGTCTATACGGAGCGGGGCGATGTGCTTGGCGCTTTCGGCAGTGTCACGCGGTCCACCTATCACGCGATTGGCTGAATCATGCTCGGACTATTTGGCATCTTGAATCTCGGTACACGCTCGCTCTCCGCACAACGGCAGGGCGTGGAAGTGGCGGGGCAGAATCTAGCCAACGTCAACAACCCCGCCTATGCGCGGCAACGTGTGCAGCTGGCCACCAGTCTGACGAGCATCGGCGAATCCGGACCGCAGGGTTCGGGCGTGGATGCCATTGCCATTGTCCACATGCGCAGCGCGATTCTGGACAACCAGATTCAGGCTGAAGGCAGCGTGCGCGGCTCGCTCGAATCCCAACAACTCGCGTTGCAGTACGCGCAGGCCGGGTTGGGTGCCCAGATTGACCGGCTCGCTTCCGGCGCGGAAGGCGCGGCGGCGGCTTCAGGTGTTGGCGGCGGACACAGCGTCGGAGCGGGTCTTTCAGATTTGTTCGCGGCGTTTCAAAGTTTGTCCAGCAACCCGACTTCGATGGCGGAACGGCAGACGCTCCTGATGAAGGCATCCACGCTCGCGGGCCAGTTCAACCAGATTGATCAGCGGCTCGGAAATCTGCGGCTGTCCCTCAATGACTCCATCAACGCGGACGTTGGCGCAGTCAACGGCATTCTTTCCACCATCGCCGAATTGAACCGCAATATCAGCGAGATCGAGGCCATGTCCGCAGGGCAGGCCAACGACCTTCGCGACGCGCGCCAGCAACAGATCGAGATGCTCGCAAAATACGTGAAGGTGGATGTGACCAACGGCGCGAACAACATGCTGAACGTTTCCGTGGATGGTACTGCACTGGTCACGGACATCAATGTCACCGACACGCTGGAAGCCTATGATGCCGGCGCCGGCCAGGTCCTCGTTCGTGCGGTAACGGGCGGCAACACGCTCAACGTCACCGGTGGCAGCATTCACGGCACAATCGAGGCGCGCGACGTTGCGGTGGCAACGTTGCAGTCGGGCGTCAACGATCTCGCATCGCTTCTCATCACGGAGGTCAACGCCGTTCACACCGCGGGGTTCGGTCTCGGTGGAACGACGGGTGAAAACTTTTTCAACGGCACAACCGCAGCGGACATCGCGGTCAATTCGACCCTGCTGAACGATCCTTCGCTGTTGCAGGCGGCGGGCGTGACCGGCGCACCCGGAGACAACCAGGTGGCTCTGGCGCTTGCGCAGCTTGCGGACAAGAAACATGCATCACTCAACGGCCAGTCGTTTGCCCAGGGTTACGGACAGGCGGTTGCGGGCCTCGGGCAGGCGCTTTCGTCCGTCAACACCCAGCTCTCCGACCAGCAGGCCGTGGAAAACATGCTGTTGCGCCAGCGCGATTCCCTCGGCGGTGTTTCGCTCGACGAGGAAATGGCCGACCTTACCAAATTTCAAAAGGCGTTCGCTGCCTCGGCCCGGTTGATCACCACCGTGGACGAGATGCTGGACACTTTGGTCAACATGAAACGTTGATGAATCTTAAACCTGGAAAATGACATGCGTGTAACAGCCAATACATTTTCGACCTCGCTCGTGGACAGCCTCGGCAGCCTTGCTGTGCGCCAGCAGCGCCTTCAAAGCCAGGCCGCCACGGGCCAGCGCATCCGTTTGCCGGAAGACGACCCGGTGGCGTTGCGTCGCGTGATTGACCTTCAAACCGAGTTCAGCGCGGTGGGCCAGTACTCGCGCAACATTGCGCGCGAAACCGAGAAGGCCAGGGCCGCCTTCAGCAACATCAAATCACTCAAGACCATTTCGGATCGAGCCGGTGAAATCGCCACCCTGGCGGACGGTTTGAAATCCCCCGAGGAACTGCGCTCCTACTCCATCGAACTTACCGAGATGATCAAGCAGGCGGCGCATCTGATGAATTCCAAGAACAACGGCGATTTCATCTTCGGCGGCACCCGCACCGACGTGCCGCCCTACACACTCACCACCGATGCGAACGGAAACGTCCAAAGCGTTACGTTCCAGGGCAACACCGAAACAGCGCCGGTGGAGATTGCCGAGGGCGCATTGATGAGCGCACAGGTCGTCGGCGAAAATACCAGCGGCAGTGGATTGCGCGGATTGATTGCCGACAGCCGTTCGGGTGCGGACTTTTTCAACCACCTCATTTCGCTCCAGAACAATCTGCTCGCAGGCGACACGTCGGCCATTGCAGCCACCGACCGCGCGGCGCTCGCCCAGGACGAGGACAACATTCTTTTTCACATCAGCAACAACGGCGCGATCCAGTCCCGGCTCGAAGCTGCGGATGCGGTGACGAAGGACCGGAGCATGGCGGTGGAAACCCAGGTGTCGAGCGAGGTGGATGCGGATCTGGCGCAAACAATGGTGAAGCTCGGTCAGGTGCAGACGGCGTATCAGGCGGCGTTGCAGAGCGGCGGCACCATTCTGAACATGTCGTTGTTGAATTACCTGCGGTAGAAATGTGAGGGAACGAGCAGTTGTTCACCTCGTTCACCGAACTCGGAACTATTCAGAGCCTTCTCACGCCACCTTGACCTTGACCTTGTGTCCCTTGATCTCCGCGCGGTTCAGTTTGGCGATGATGGCGTTTGCGTTTTCGGCGTCCACGTCCACAAACAGATGTCGTTCGCGCACGTCCACCGTGCCGACCACTTTGCCGGGCAGTCCGGTCTCACCCGCAATGGAATTCACAATATCAATCGGCTTCACGTCCATGGCTTCACCGAGATTCATCCAGAGCCGCGTCTGATTCGGTGGCGTGGCGCGGCTGGGTTTGCCTTTCTCGAAGGGTTTGGCTTCCGCGTTCTTCTTCTTCGCCCACGGTGGCGCATTCTTTGATGAAACCGCTTTGCGCTCGGACGGCTCGTCTTGTTTCACCGAGGCCAGAATCTCATCGTCCGAATAGGTTTTCTCGGCAACCGTTTTTGGCTCCGCTTTGGAACGGGTTTCGGCTGGCAGCTTGGTGTCTGGTTGAGTCACCTCCGCCTTCGCGACTGGCGTGGATGGAGCGATCGCGACGGAGGCAACCGCAGGCTTTATGGCCTGGACCGGTTTGGAGACTGTCGTTCCCGAGGCTGGCAATTTCACTGCACGGGGCGTTGATGGCATCGGCGTGGTTGCGCGGGGTGGGCGATCCTCAAAGCGTCGCGGACTCTCGACGCGTTCATGCCGCTCGAATCGTGGGCCTCGGTCGTCGTAGCGAGGGGCGGCCCGGCGGTCATCGCGGAAGTTGCCGCGTTGAGGGCGCTCGTCGCGCTCGGGACGTTCGTAATCTTCCGTGCGCGCCACGGGTTTCGCCGCGCCTTCGCCGCTTTGTAATTGCGTGAGGCATGCAGACGCGATGTCCGTGGATGAAAATCCTTCTTCAAGCAGCCGTTCGATCAGGTGGTCCTGTTTCTTGAATTCGCCGCTCTGGAGCGTGGTGCGGAGTTTGCCGATGAACGCGTTTTCTTTTGCGTCCGAGACTTCCGCCTCGGTTGGAACTCGTGCGCGCTGGATGCGCGTGTTGGTGTAGCGTTCGATGTTGCGGATCTGAAACAGTTCACGTCCGGAAACAAACGTGATCGCCCGCCCGCTGCGGCCCGCGCGGCCTGTGCGCCCGATGCGATGCACATAATCCTCGCCGTCGTAAGGCAGGTCGTAGTTGAAAACCACTTGCACGTCATCCACGTCAATGCCGCGCGCCGCGATGTCCGTGGCCACGAGAAATTCCAGGCCGGACTTGCGGAACTTGTTCATTACTCGATCACGCATCGCCTGCGTCATGTCGCCGTGCAGTCGGTCGGCCATGTAACCCGCAGCTTCGAGATGATCCACAAGGTCGTCCACCATGCGCTTGGTGTTGCAGAAAATAATGCCGAGCTTAAGATCGTGGATGTCAATGAGCCGCATGAGCAGTTCGATTTTGAACCGGCGGTCCACCTCGTAATAAACCTGCTCCACCGTCGGCACGGTCATCGCCTTCTGCTCGATCTTCACGTTCTGCGGATCGCGCGCATATTTTTCAATCAGGTCACGGATCGGACGCGGCATCGTTGCCGAGAAGAAAACCGTCTGCCGTTCTTTCGGCGAATCTTTCAGAATGGTTTCGATGTCTTCCCGGAAACCCATGTTGAGCATCACATCCGCCTCGTCGAGAATTGCCATCTTCACCGTGTCGAGACGCAGTGTGCCGCGCCGCATGTGGTCCATGATGCGGCCTGGCGTGCCGATGACAATCTGCGCGCCCTGCTTGAGGCCGTAAAACTGGCGCTCGTAGGATTGCCCGCCGTAAATGGGCAGCGCGTTGATGCCGCGTTTGAACAGCGCGAGCTTGTGAATTTCCTCCGACACCTGGATGGCGAGTTCGCGCGTCGGGCAGAGGATCAACACCTGAACGGCTTTGATGTTGGGGTCAACCTTTTCCACCGCAGGAATTCCGAACGCCGCCGTCTTGCCCGAGCCGGTCTGCGATTGGCCGACGATGTCCTTGCCCTGCATCAGGAGCGGGATGGATGCAGCCTGGATCGGCGCGGCTTGCTCAAAGCCGAGTTTATCAATGGCCTTCAGCATTTCATCGGAGAGGCCCAGTTCAGAGAATAGTTTTGGTGTCATGCAGTTTGTCTTTGCGACTCATCCATCCTAACTGACCGCCCGACGAAACGAGAGACAAATCTTGAGTCGCCATGGCCGCAAAGTAAATTGTCGTGTGACTTGATGATGTTGACGAAAGTCGGGAACAGCCGGTCGTGTTCATCAGTCCGGGGCAAAAGGTCGTTGAATGTCCAGCCTGTGGTCCTCCGGACATATTGACCCGCACCTTCTGGAATGAAAGCTCGGCCTGAATTTGCACCTGAGACGACGATTCGAAATCCGCACGACGTTGTGGGATGAAAACCAATGAATTATTTGATTAAAGTCGTCGCCTGCCTCGCACTGGTGGCAACGGCTTGTGCGGGTGGGAAGGAACAGCCGGCACCCAATCAGGGTGGGTATTTTCCTCCGCCCGAATCCCAGGGCGGCTGGCGCAAACTCGAAAGCCCAGATGACATCCGCCGTTTGGCGGGAATGGACACGGCAAAGCTCGTTGATCTGAAGCATTGGTTGCTGAAATCTGACGACCGGCCTTTCGCCGCGGTGGTCATTCGCAACGGCTACATCGTGCTCGAGGTGGAGCGGGATCACAGTTCGATCACCAACACCAGGGACGTCAAATCCTGCGCCAAGGCGATTTGTGCGACGGTGCTCGCGATTGCTTCCGAGGAAAGTCAGCAGGGCAAAACCCCACGTCGGATGATGTTCGATGATCCTGCGTTTGATTTCATTCCGTGGGCGCAACCGTTGAGCGACCCTCGCAAGGCCCGGATCAAGGTCAGGCAACTGCTCAATCACACCTCCGGCATCACGCCCGAAGGTTATGGCATCGCGAACGCGCAAAAATGGGAATACATTCTGGGTCACGGTGGTGATGGGAAAACGGCAAAGCTCTTCTTCGATCCAGGCACGACATTGGAGTATTCCACTCACGGCCTCTATCACGCTGCATTGGTTTGCGAAAATGTCACCGGCCAACCCTACGATCAATACTGCATCGAGCATCTGCTCAAGCCGCTGGGCATCGAGCGCTGGTGGTTTCAAATCTTGCAGGGAGATGCCGGACACGGCAGCCACGCCTCGCACACCCTGGGCTTGCCGGCGCGCGAACTGGCCCGCATCGCCTATTGCATGCTGCGAGACGGTCGCTGGAACGGTCGGCAGGTCGTGCCGCATTGGTTCGTCGAACAAACTGGAGCACCCACTCATTCCGTTACCGGTGTCACGAAAAAGAGTTTTGGCCGCGACGCGCGCTCGTGGTCGCACGGTTGGGAACTCCCGGCACTCGAAGGCGGCGACAAAGGAAAAGACATTCCGACCGATACCCGCTACAAGCCCGGCTCCGGCGGCCAGCTAATCTGCTTCGTTCCAAGTCTGGACCTCGTCATCACCCGTCAGACCGGTTCGAGCGGAGAATGGGCATACGAAGAGTATGTGCGCCGCGCTGCTGGGGCGGTATTGCCGAAACATTCGAAATAAAGTGATGACCCGGTTTCACTCTTTCATCTCGCTGGCTGCACGACGAACGGGATGCTGAAGGAGTGGATATCGAAGACCTGGCGAACAATTTATTCGCGGGAAGGTTGTTATCCCACTGACTGTTCCTGGGTTGGTCAGGTCTTCTGTACCTGGAATACCGCCAGACAAACTTGTGCCCGTGTTGGATCATTGAGGCAGATTGCACCTTCACGAATCCTGGCAACAGGTTCGCCTTCGAGCTGTAGCGGGAATTGTTCCGCGAGTTTTCTGGCAAGGCTCGGGAAGTCTTCGCAACCCTCCGCTCGCAGCGCCGCCTTGTTGATCAATCGAAACGACCCTGTGCTGCCTTGAAAAGCCTGACGCATCAGTTCCACCATCACCCGGCCCATCGTATAGCGCGGATTGATTTCCACGATGGGCTTGAGACGGGGCTCACCATGCGCATCGCGATAAACGAAGGCGTCAATCCCGAGCGGACCAAGATAATCCAAACGGCGCAGTTCCGCTTCGAGCAACGAAAAAACATTCGCGTAAAGATCGAGCATCAGGCGCGAGATGTTTGTCACCTTGGGAAAGAATTTCACGATACCGCCCGGAATTCGTGTGTGATGATGGGACTCGGCGTAGTTGCCCTGGAATTGCCCCTTCGCATCATTGATCAGTCCCGTGTAGCCGCAGAGCTTCAGACCGTCCGCTGACATCTCGATCTGAATGGAAAAATCTGCCAGTCGTTCCAGCCACGGTTCCACCACCAGTTGTCGCCCGTTGCGCAACGCATTGGCCATCCAGCGGCGGTGCGATTCCAAGATCTCCGGCTCGAACAGGCGGATCGCGTTGCTGCCAGCGACACCGACCGCTTCCTTGACGACAATCCTGTGATGGCCGCGGGTGCGAATCGCTGCGATCGTTGCGAGTGCGGCCTGGACCGAATCCACCGCAACCCCGGCTTCGCATTCCGTGCAGAGGCAATCCTTCACAGCAGCCGACGTGAGGATTTGGCTCAGCAACGCTGCGCTCCAAGCTTTCGAGTAAAGCCGGGCGATGCCCGGGTTGAATCGCTGCTCCGCGCTCCGTTGTTCCGCGGCCATGTTAGCAAACAGCGGTGTGAGCAGCTCCACACTGTCAGGCGACCATGCCCACGGACGCAGGCGACCGAGTTTGCGCGAAGCCAGCGCACGAAGCGCGCCTGTGTGCGCAGTACCAGTCGCAGCGCTCTGGTGCCGTTTCGCCTGCTGCGGCTGGGTCTTCGACCACAGCCGCGCTCCGTCACCGAACATCTCCACAAATTCTGGCAGCGGAAAGCCCGCCTGTTTGATGCCGCTGAGAAATTCCACCGACGGCCGGTGTTGCACCAGCACGATGTCATCCTGACGACACAGGAACTGCGGCAGATTTTCAAGATCGCACGCGAGTTGCGCCTGATGCCGGGTCGGGTTGAATGATCCGCCCTCCGCGATGCGTCCTTCAGCGAACGGGTTGAAAACAAAGACGCCCGGCGTGCGGCCTCTGGATTGCGAATAGACATTCAGCTCGGCGATGAATTGTGAGTCCAGTCCGGCAGCGCGACGGCCTTCGACGTTCAGCGAGAATCCCTTGGCGCGTTGCGGCGAGAGGGGGAATTTGAGCGTGCGGCAGAAAGCGTCCCAATCGTTTTCACCGGGATTCTTCCAGCGCCGGAACCATTTCAGTCCGTAGGCCACATGCCCGATTTCGTCGCGGTAGATTTTTTCCAACAGCTTTGAAGTGTCTGTATCGCCGACTTTGCCGAAGCCCTGCGCGAAGTGGCGTGCGAAGTCCAGGTTCGCCTGCTCGAACGTGAGGCAAAGGCCCGCCACGTAATCAATCGGGTGCTCCATCGGTGCGACACAGCGCCAGAAGTAGCCGCTTACCGGCAGCGCGCCGAATTCGATGCCGCACGCCTTCATGCGCTCCATGTAAAGCCGCGTGTGTTCCTGCTCGTCCTTCAGCGTTTGCAGGACGCCCTTGCGGAACGCGGTTGGCGCATCGGGAAATTTCAGGAGCACAAGCGCCATGAGTTCCGTGGCAAGCAGTTCATGGTTGGCGAAGAAATGGAGAAGACGTCCGCGTTCCTGCCTGTTTTCGAGCTGGTGAAGTCCGGGGAATTCCGCCTTGCCGGTGGCGTGCGGCTTGAACTGAAGCGAGGCAGGACGACCGGGTGCAACGGGAGCGATGAGCGCGGGCCCGGGTTGTTCATCCGTGATGTTGTCCGGCTGCCGGAGTTTTTCCTCCAGAGACGTGGCAAACAGGATGCGCTCGGCAAATTCTCGAAGTTCCATTTCGACCAGCAAGGTTGCCAGTTGCAACCGGGCTTGGCGAGTCTGTGTGGGGTGTGGGGGTGCGTGGTGTCGGTTGAATTTCGACAAGCAGTTGGAACCACGAAACACACGAAATGACACGAAAGAAAAAGACCGGCAATATTGCCGGCCTTTGCGCGAACCGTGATTTTTTCTGGAAACCGCCTCGGGTTGATCGTCAGTGATGGGAACTCACGTATGTCGGAAAACTTTGTTCACATCGCAGGAGCTTTTGAGTTTCACAGTCCCACCTTTGCCGCTTCAAATAGCTTTTTTTCCTCGGGGAGCATGGAGGCGGACGACGCCAGATAGGTCCTCGCCTTTGCGCGATTGCCGGTCGCCTTTAGAATGAGGCCGTAGTAGCCGGCGGTGGATGGATCCTCAAGCTCCTTCGGCTTGAGTTGTTCCATCAATTTCAACGCCTCGGCATTTCGGTTTTGCAGGTGGAGCGAAAAGGCATAGGTGGAGATGAACGATGAGTTGGTCGGGGATTTTTGGTAAACCTCCCGCGCGAGGTCGTGGGGTTTCAGTTCCTGGGCGTCCAGGAGAAGAGCGGTGATGGCGAGATTGTTCTTTGCAAGGAGATCGGACGGATCTCTTTTCGCTTCCTGACCGTAGAACTGCATCATGGACCGGGTTCTGCCACCGGCGAGCAACAACCTGGCAAGGAGTTGAGTCGCCCATTTTTCTCCTGGATACCGGTTGACGACAACCCAGAGCACTTCTTCGCCCTCACTCAGCCAGTTCCAACGCGCGGCAAACTGGAGGAGCAGGACGAGGCTTTGCTTCTGGAGTTCGGCCGCCTTGAAGGCAAGCTCCCATTCGGCTTTTGCAGCACCGGCCAGCTTCTGTTCCCGCAACGCCAGTGTTTTGAAAGCATGACGGATGAATTCCATCTCGGCCCAGTTCTGAGGTTCGACAAGAGCCTGAAGCCCGCGCCAGTCCTGAAGGGCGGCGTGGCAATCGGCGGTCAACATTCCCACCTGGCTGGTGTTCCGCACCGTTGCCGACAGGCTTTGCAGCCAGACGATCGTTTCCCGGGGCGAGGTTTTTGCCATCTGCCACATGCCCAACTCCCAGACCTTCTTGGTGTCCTCGCCGGCCTCCTTCTGGCAGGCTGCGAGCGTGGGCCTGAATTGTTTGTTCCGGGTCTGTTGCAAGATATCGAGCTGGAGCAGCCGGTCGGAGAAGGCGGAATTTGTGTCCTGAACCAACTTCTGGCAAAGGGTCAGGGCAGAATCAATTTCCTGATGACGCAATGCATCGGTGGCCAGTTCACGCAGAGCTTTGCAACGCAGGGCACCATTGGTCGGATTGGCGCTGATGCGCTGGAGCGAGGCCTGCGCGCCGGCTTTGATTGTGGTGTTGGTGCTGTTGAGGCGTATTACGGCGACATTCATCTGGAAGAACGTGTTGTCAGGTTCGAGCCGCACGGCTTCGACAAAATGGGCCTCTGCCTGGACGGGTTGATTCGCGGCGATGGAGACGAGACCGGCGACGTTGTGGTAGGGGGCGGTCTTCTTGTCTGACGGCAACACCCCTTCCAGGGCGTTGGTGGTGGCGGTGAAATCGCGTGCGAACATGGCGGTTTGTGCAAGCGCCAGGCGATCGTCCAGCGAGTCCGGATTGAGTTCCACCACCTTGCTGCGCCAGATCAGGGCGGCGGGGGAACGGCCTTCTTCAGCCAGTTGTGCCATCAACCGGCAGGCATCCACATCGCGGCTGTTGTAACGCAGGGCGCGTTGGAGGGAAAGCAGGGCCTTGCGCTGGTCCTGTTTGACGAGGTATTCGCGCGCCTGTTTGACGAGCCTTGCCTGGCGCAGGGATTTGTAGCCGCGATAGCCGGCGTAACCGCCGACAAGCACGAGCAGTCCGAGAACAACCACCAGCAACAAGATTTTTTCAACTTTGGTTTTCATAAACGAGGCCGTGCATCCGGTTGGAAGCCAATATGCAGGGCTGTGGCCATAGAGTGTGTCGGGAGCATAACAGGGAAAAGCAAAAAGGAAACCAGTCTCGCGACCGCGATGACGCCGCTTGAACACTGCGCACGGAGACCCTGCCCGGGTTCATGGGAGGAGCCGGCAGGAGCGCCGTGACAGGTGGCGGACGGTTCATACCTGTGGGAGTGGGTGTTTAATGGCGCTGGTCTGCCTGTCGTTCGAATTCCTTGAGGTGCGTGATTTTGGATGGAGCGGGTTCGGGCGCGGTCAAATAGGGTGTATAATCCGGTATGGCATCGCGCAGCAACCGCTTGATCTGCTCCGGGCTGATCAAATGAACCTGCGCGCATAACGACTCAAGGGTCTGGCGAAGCCGGGTCAACTCCGGCGGCTGGGAAATGAACCGGCAGATTTTGGGATGGGTGGTGGGTGCGAAATTCTCCCCCTTGTGAGTGACTTCCTCAAAGAGTTTTTCTCCGGGCCGGGTTCCGGTGAATTCAATCTGGATGTCCTCATCCGGCTTGAGCCCGCTCAGTTCAATCATCTGCCGGGCCAGATCCACGATGCGGACCGGCTTGCCCATATCGAGTACGAAGATTTCGCCACCGGTGCCCTGGATGGCGCTTTGCAGCACGAGCATTGAAGCCTCCGGGATGGTCATGAAATACCGGGTCATGTCCGGATGGGTGACCCTGACCGGGCCGCCCTCGGCGATTTGCTTGTGGAAGAGAGGGATGACACTGCCGGAGGATCCCAGGACATTGCCGAAGCGCACGGCCATGAATTTTGTCCGGGTGGGATTTGCCGCGAAGAGGGCCTGGACGTACATCTCCGCCAGACGTTTTGTGGCACCCATGACACTGGTCGGGTTGATGGCCTTGTCTGAGGAAATCAGGATGAAGCGATCCACGCCGAACTCGAGTGCGAGGTCGGCGAACTGTGCCGTGCCGTGGCAGTTGTTTTTGACCGCCTCGCCCGGCTGATGCTCCATCATCGGGACATGTTTGTGGGCCGCGGCATGAAAGACCACTTCCGGGCGGAAGCGCGAAAAAATCTCCTCCATCCGGGGGCGATCCAGAATATCAGCGACCAAGGGGATGAGCCGCTGCCCATGTTCCAGCCCGATCAACTCCTGTTCAATCTGAAAGAGGCTTGGCTCCGCACGGTCCAGCAGGAGCAACTGTCTGGGTTGATAAGTGGCGATCTGCCGGCACAGTTCGCTTCCGATGCTTCCACCAGCGCCGGAGACGAGGACCACGCGATCCTTGAGGGCCAGGCGAATGCTTTCCGTTTCCAATTCGACCCGCTCGCGTCCGAGGAGGTCTGACACCTCGACATTGCGCAACTGGGTGACACGAACCTGTCCGAGGGCGAGTTGATCCATCGAGGGAATGGTCTTGCACGGGAGACGCGCGAGGCGCAGTAGCCGGACCACTTCGCCTATTCGTTTGGCGGAGGCCGAGGGCATGGCGATGATGGCCTCCTGGATGTCGAGTTTGGCATTCACCTCCGTCAATCGTTCCGGCGGACCCAGAACCGGAATATCATGCACGCGCGAATTCCATTTATGCTGGTCGTCATCAAAGAAGGCCACGGGATGGAGGCCACAACCGGGCTTGAGTGCGAGCTCATGAGCCAGTAACGCACCGGCATCTCCGGCGCCGATGATGGCCACGCGCCGTTGTCGCAGACCGTTTTTCCTGCCTTGAACGCTCAGGGACTCACGCAAGGTACGCATGGCGAGGCGGACACCGGTCAAGCCGACCAAGGCGAATACAAAATCGATCGCGATGACTCCGCGGGGAGGCGCAAACCCGGCCCCCCAGATGACCCATGCAATTCCAGCCACAACGGCGCTGATGGTCAGTGCGTGGAACATACGGGCAAGATCGGGCGTGCTGAAATAGCCCAGAAGCGAGCGGAGCTGGTGGAACAGCCCAAGAAGCACCAATTGCAGAGGCACCAGCCACATCAACACGATGATCCGTTCCTGTTGGGCTGCGGACTCCATCATGAAATCGAAGCGTAGTTCGTAAGCCATCCAAAGGCTGGCGGTCAGCTCGATGGTGTAGAGTAAAAGCAGAAGCCACACCCGGACCGGTGGCGAATAGTCGAAAAGATTGAGCTTCATAGGATGAACAAAGATGGAAACCTAGTGGCACTGTCAGCCGGATAAAGGACGCAGCGCCGGCCATGCGGAGGCGAAAGTTACGCGGAGGCGTGAGCCCTTGAGGAGTTCGCCGAGTTGCAAAGCCCTGGGCGACTCGGTTTCCGGCAATGCGACGATGACCTCATCCAGCAAATCGAGCCATTCCCTGTTGAGGATGCACTCGGGCATGCCGACGACAGGAATGTCATGTGGCCGCTTATGCCACGAGTGCGGATCATCATCAAAAAATGCCACCACCCGCAGTCCCTCATCCTGATTCCGGCCGAAGTCCAGCGCCAGATTTGTCGCCAGCTCTCCGGTGCCGATGATGGCCACGCGCCTGACCGGACCCCCGGCCTGACTGACGCTGCGCGAGGACCGCTCACGGATGAACCGAAACAGGGATCGCACGCCACACAGCATCACGAGTAAAACGAGGAAGTGAATCAGAATGATGCTTCGCGAGGGCAAGAGACGAGCGGGGGCAACGACGGAGACCACCAGTTGCAGCGCCAGAGCAAATCCAAGCGCAGTCACGGTCTGCCGAAGTTCGGGGATGCTGAAATAGCTCAACAGGCCTCGGACCTGCCCGCGCCAGACCAGAAGAAAAAGTTGAGGGATCACCATCCAGGGCAGGCAATGTATGAACTCGCGAAAGCTGTCGTTGGTCAGTAGGAAATCATGCCGCAACTCGTATGCGGTCCAGAGGCTGACCATCAGGACCAGACTGTAGATGGTGACGACGCCGACCCAGTATGGGAACAGGGTTTGTAGAATGATCCAGAAGTCCCGGGCCAGGCTGGCGCGCTGTGCATATTGCCGGTTCAGGTTGATTTTCCTGGGCAGGCAGTATTGCACATAGAACTGCTCCACATCGTGACTGCCGCGCAGCAACGTTTCCTCGTTGCGGAAGAGGAGGGTGGCCATGTCCGTGATGCCCGGTTTGTAATTCAGGATCTCGCGTTGCTCAGGCGTGTAGTGCTCGACATATCTTGAAACCTCCGGGCGGGGGCCGACAAAACTCATTTCACCCACGAGCACGTTCCATAGCTGGGGCAGTTCATCAAGTTTGGTGCGGCGCAGGAAGCGGCCGATCCGGGTGATACGCGGGTCGCCCTCCTTGGTGACGGGCAGGCCGGCCTTGTCCGCATCCCTGACCATGGATCGGAATTTTCGGATTTGAAAGGGTCTGCCAAAGCGGCCAACACGAATCTGAGCGTAAAAGACAGGGCCGCCATCCGAGAGCTTAATGACCAGGGCGATAAGCAGACCCATGGGTAGCAAAAGCAGCAGCCCCAGGCCGGCCATCACCAAATCGAAACAACGCTTAAGAGCCGGGTACAACATCAATCAATTCCTTGATCGTCACTGATTTCCGCGTCTGAGTCTCAAAGAATGGCCTGATTGGGATCATCATTCAAGCAAACTTCGTCGGGAGGAACAGGATAAAACCGCGGACGTGGGTGGTGTGGAGTACGGACAACGATTAAGACAAATCAGAAATTGGGAAAGCAGAAAGTAGAAATCGGGACCACGGACAACGGACCACTGACCACTGACCAAAATAAAATAGAAATGTGGAAAACAGAAAGTAGAAATCGGGATCACGGACCACGGACAACGGGATTACGAAGCAAAAGCTGAAATGCTGACAAACTGAAAAGCTGAAAATCTGAAATTGGGAAAGCAGAAAGCAGAAATGACCAAATCCCGAACTTCAAACATCAAACATCACATACCAAACATCAAATGCCGAACTACAAATGCCGAACTACAAATGCCGAACATCAAACGCCAAACATCACCTCATGGTTGATGCGGCACGTTCAATGGCATGGTTCTGGAAATGGTGAAGACGATAAGCCCTCCCAGCCCCGCACCCACCGTGTTCAACAAGAGGTCGGTGGTGCTGGGATAACGGACGGGTATGAAATACTGGGTTGTCTCGATCAGCAAGCTGAGGCTGAAACCGAAGGCGGCAGCGCGGACAATGGGGCGCATCCGGCCCACGCCCGTGGTTGAAATCAAGGCTGCCAAGGCGCCGAACGGGAGGAACATTGCGAGGTTCAATCCGGTGTCGCGCGGGCAGAAGAGGCCGTGGTTTGGGCACAACCTTGTGAAAGGAATCCATTCGACATGCCTCTTGACGTTTGTTGTGTTGCGTCCGGGATGCGAGGTGAACTGGAACGGCCAGAGAGTGCCGTACAAAAGCAGGCCAGTGTAGAGGGCCAGAAGGAGGCGGGGACGGGTTTGGGATAAGGAATTCAAAAGTAGAAATCGGGATGGCGGACCACTGACCACGGACAACGGACCAAAATAAAATAGAAATTGGGAAAGCAGAAAGTAGAAATCAAAAGGACCACGGACTACGGACTACGGACCAAAATAAAATAGAAATTGGGAAAGCAGAAAGTAGAAATTGGGACCACGGACAACGGACGACGGGACTACCGGGCAAAAGTTGAAATTGAAACCGCTAATCTGCGCTTATCATCGCTCATCTGTGGTGGCTTATACAAATCCCTGTCGGTTGAGAGCGGTAATTGCCTGCGGTCAAGATGAGGATCGTGATTAGAGCCAACCTCTGAGCCGGTAATAGGCCATGCCGAGATATTCGTGCATGGTCTCTGAAAACTGGACGAGGTTGCCGGGCGTGGGGATCAAGTTGACCAGTTCCCTGTACCACGGCAGATCGAGTTCAACGATGCGGAAATCCGTGGGTGCAGGGATGATCTCAATGCCGGGGCAGGATTTTTTGAACACACCCATTGAGCGGGGCATGTGCGCGGCGGAGGTGACCAGAATTATGCGCTTGAATCCCTTTTGTTGCAGCAATGCGAGCAGGTTTTCACCGTGCTCATGCGTGTTGCGGGAGGCGGTCTCCCGGACGATGGCGCTTTCAGGCACACCCAGGTCCTGGAGTAATTCGGCCATGTTATCCGCGGCGGGCCTGGGGCCGATGCCGCCCGTTGCGATCCCTGACGTGCAGAGAATCCGCTGTGCCCGGCCGGCCTTGAAGAGGTGCGCCGCGTAGAGGACGCGGTCACCGGCTTCACCGACCTCGACGGTTGGCCGTGGAGGGATCTTGTCGGAGGTGCCGCCACCCAGCACCAGGATGCAATCGGCAGCAACTGAACTGCCCGAGGGCAGAGGCGGATACTGCGATTCCAAATAACGCGTGGAATATTTTACAACCCAGCCATTGCCGCAGACGAGCAGGATGAGGATGGCGAGGCTGAAACAGATGCGGCGCAGCTTCTGGCGCTTGCGAAAGACCGCTGCTGCCAGGAGCAGGAGTACGCAAAGCGAGGTGGGATAGAGCAGTTTGAGGGAAATGGAGTAGAGGAAGGACATCAATTAAATGCTGAGATACTGAAAATCTGAAATTAGGAAAACAGAAAGCTGAAATTGGGACCACTGACCACTGACCACTGACCACCGACTACAGACCACCGACTACAGACCACCGACTACAGACCACCGACTACAGACCAAAACAAAAATAGAAATGTGGAAAACAGAAAGTAGAAAGTGGGACGACAGACGATAAAAGATGAAA
>JABFSR010000117.1 GCA_013140495.1 Verrucomicrobiota bacterium | reverse complement strand
TGAGTTGATGTGAGTTACCGGTTGCGTCGCCGCAACCGCCGGAGTAGAAACAACAGTGTCGGTATTCATATGGGCAGACAATGTGGAACGCGTGTGCGCCCCGTGTCTGCCCTCATGTTTTCTTTACATACAAATAAAAGGACTATGGATAAGAACAGAAACATTCTCTGGAAAATGGTAATTGCCTTGACCGGACTTGGACTGTTTTTGACGGCGTGTGGTAGCGGCAAAACAATTCCGACGGGCACCTTGGACGAGGTGATGAAGGATCAAGAATCTTTTTACACCCTACGGGGAGGCAGTGACTACGGGCGACTGCCGCTTCGCTACCCGTTTCACATCGTTGACACGATTCGCAGACCGGACTTATGCAGCGGGAGACATATTCTCATCGAAGACGTTGCGGCCATCAATGTCCAATCCAACTACGTTTTTGGAACATTCAGCGGAGCGTTGGTGTTTGGGGAAAGCCGTAATGCGGGTTGGTTTGCAATCAATGTTCTCACGGAATCGAACAGCGTCTTTGAGAGTGAAATTCAATTGTCCCGATTTCTCCTTGAAGCCGGAATCACAAACAGTGCTCTTAAGGACGTCAAATCTTCAATGAAGAATTTTATGTTTACAGGCGAGTTAGCCTTTCCGCACTAAATGACCATGACCTACCGGGACATGGTGGGCCGCAATTACAAGACGGCATACTCCGCCGCGTCGGGTTCGCCAGTTGAACTGTACGCGACCAACCAAAGCGGCAATGGTGCCACCATTTTTAACGCTGGCGCAGCTTTTCGATTACGAACCCCTCTGCGAGGGAAAGCTCACCTACTCAAACTAAACACCCAAATGCCTTGCCCGCCTCGTGGCACTGTCCCGGTTCACCAAGGACATGGTTGGAAGTTCTTCACTCAGCACGCTCGGTTCGTCCCGCCCTGCGCGCCCTGCGGGATCATGGATGCGACTGCCACAGCTATGTCGTCGCAAGGTTGCGCCTTAACAGTTCCATGTTCCAAGTTCAGAGTTCCAAGCCCGTAGTGCTAATCCACACTCAGCCCGGCATCTTTTTCCTATTCTCGGCATCCACACGCGGTAACTTTTTCCCACTTTCACTGAACTAGTGATGTCCGTCATTTCGATTTCTTTTTGAATTTCAAGCACTTGCGAAATGGCATCGTTCGTTGGCATTTTTCCTGATAATCACGCCGCCAATAATCCGTCAGGGATTTTGAGAACGCTCGATACGGTGTCGTGTGTTTCCTGTCATGTGGCAGGGCGCGGCACTCCGGCGTTCTCTCCAATGCCGGCGGTAGAAAGCACCAAATGAATAAAGTACAAACGAACAAGTTTCGCGCGTACAACACCGTGGATGCCGTGCTCGATGCGCACGAAGCCACATGGACTCCGCTCACGGCTTTTGCCGCAGGAGCGTCACGGTTCAAGGGCATCATCGTGGAAATCCAGGACTCGGCCCAGACTCAGGCCAGTCGCACCGGTGCAGCCAATGAGAAGTCGTATGCATTGGAAGCGCTCGGCAATGCGGCGTTTGAAACGGCGGCGGCGGTTCATGCGTTCGCCGTGGCGCAGCAGGATTACGAACTGGAAGGGCGTGTGGATTTCTCGCGCTCGTCCGTGTCGCTCGGTCGTGAAACGGCCGTGGTGTCCCGTTGCCGGGATATTCACGCGGCAGCCACGGCTCATGTGGCGGACCTGGCGGATTACGGCATCACAGCAGCCAAGCTGACGGCGCTGAAGAAGAAGATTGATGCGTTCGAGACCAGCATTTCCAAGCCGCGCCAACAGGTAGCGGAGGGCAGCGCGGCCACGGTGTCGCTGGCCGAGCAGTTCAACGAGGCGGATGAAGTGTTGAAGAAGTGCCTGGACAAGCTGGTGGTCCAATTCAGGGATTCTGCTGCGGACTTTTACAACGAGTATCAGTCGGCACGTTCCATCGTGAACATTCGCGGCGGACGCAAGACGAATGATACACCGACGCCCACACCCACGCCGCAGCCGGCGTGATTCACCTCATCCGGCCTCCGGCCACCTTCTCCCCATCCGATGCGGAGAAGGAGGTCGAGGCGGAGAGGGTGGGTTTGCAGGGAAAATAACTACACTCCTGCCGTAGGTCTCCCCCTCGTTATTGCTCGTATTCCAAAACATCTCCCGGCTGGCATTCCAACGCTTTGCATATCGCCTCCAAGGTTGAGAACCGGACGGCTTTAGCCGGAACAATTCCTTTGAACCACGAAATACACGAACCACACGAAAGAAACACAAAACGTTCGCCGGCAAAAAATGTGGTTGGGCGTTGAAGAATTGCTGCCCACCGTTCGGTGAAGGGAAATCGCCAGAACCTGGCAATTGTTTCGCCCCCATTTTCGTGTGTTTGGTGTGTTTCGTGGTTAATCTGACTGCATGGATTCGGCTTTAGCCTTCCCGTTTTTCAACACGGAAATATTGGCCATCGTGATGCCAACTTTCTCGGCAAGCTCAGTGACGCTCATTTTCCGTTTCGCCAACATGACGTCGATGTTAATGATGATTGCCATGCTGGTCTCCTTATACCGTCAAGTCATTCTCGGACTTCATCTCGACGGCACTTTGTAAAGTCCTTTCAAACACGGCCGCGGCAGTGGCAATCAC
>JABFSR010000013.1 GCA_013140495.1 Verrucomicrobiota bacterium | reverse complement strand
GGCATGGAGATCGCCCTCCCGGAACCGGCCCGCGCGATTGCCCCGGTTGGCGACGACTCCATTTATGTTGCCGTCCGCGATCACATCGAGGTCTTTGACGCCAAGGGTCAGCGGAAAGCAACGTGGGAATCTCCGGCTAAAAAAACTTGGCTCACCGCGCTTGCGGTGACAGCAAATGACGTGTTCGCCGCAGACTCCGGCAATCGCGTCATCCTGCGCTACGATCGCTCAGGCAAACTCACCGGCCGAATTGGCGAGAAAAACAAGGAGCGCAACATTCCCGGTTTCATCGTGCCGAGCCCGTATCTCGATGTGGAAATTGCCGGCGACGGATTACTGCGCGTCAACAACCCCGGTCGCCACCGCGTCGAGATTTACACAACGGAAGGCGAGTTTGAACTGGCCTGGGGAAACGCGTCCATGGGCATCACCGGCTTCTGCGGATGCTGCAATCCAATCAACCTGGCGCTGCTGCCGGACGGCCGATTCATCACTGCGGAAAAGGGATTGCCACGCGTAAAAATTTACAGCGAGAAGGGCGAGTTCGAGTCCGTTGTCGCCGGGTCGGAATCTTTTCCCGAGAACGCCAAGGCCTGTGCGAGCAAGGGCCTGGGCGATTGCACGCAAGGCGGACTCGACGTCGTGGCTGATGCACAGGGACGGATATTCATTTTGGACTTCGTCACAGGCGAAGTCCGCGTGATGCAGCGCAAGGCATGAGCGACAAACCAAAATCCGAGTCCTCGACCCGCCGCACGTTTCTACGGAACGGAGCGCGCGTGGCGGCGATGACCGGGCTCGGTGCTTTGGGCGGTGTGTTGGTGAATCGCAGCCAGGCCGAATCATGGGTCTGGCAGATTGATCCTCAGAAATGCCTTCGATGCGGCAACTGCGCCACGAAGTGCGTGCTTGAACAGTCCGCCGTGAAATGCGTTCACGCGTTCGCCATGTGCGGTTACTGCAATCTATGCACCGGCTATTTCGAGCCTGAACCAAACGCACTCAGCACCGCGGCTGAAAATCAACTTTGCCCGACCGGCGCCATCAAGCGCACGTTCGTCGAGGACCCGTATTACGAGTACAAGATTGACGAGAAGCTCTGCATCGGCTGCGCTAAGTGTGTTGAAGGCTGCAATCGTTTCGGGAACGGCTCGCTCTTTCTGCAGATTCGCCACGACCGCTGTGTTCACTGCAACGAGTGCGCCATAGCACGCACCTGTCCAGGCGATGCCTTTCGCCGGGTGCCGGCCAAACAACCGTATCTGCTCAAAACCACGCACGCGCATTGAGTCCAAGCCACCCCTTGTATGCCAACTCAAAGCGAAAAAAAGAAATGGGAAAAGGGAGACAAGGAGTACGGGACTTCAAACGTCGGCGCTCCCTTTCACCTTTTCACCTTTTCACTCTTTCGAGTCAGCCATGCTTTGATTGTCCTGCTGTTTCTGGCTTGGCTGCCTGCATTCGCCGAACCACGCTTTCCCCCGCCTGATTTCACCGAAACCAACCACCAGATTCCGACCACGACCACACCATCTGCTCGCGCTGAATGGCTGCAATATCTCGATGTGGCTGTGTTGGGCGCTGGCCTGGTTGTTGCGCTTTGGTGCATTTACAAACAACGGTCGCGCCGCGGGCTCTTCTGGCTCGGCATCTTCTCGCTCGCCTACTTCGGCTTCTGGCGAAAGGGTTGCGTGTGTGCCATCGGCGCACCGCAAAATGTCATCCTCGGCTTGTTCGATGCGAACTACACCGTGCCTCTGAGTGTGATCGCCTTCTTCGCCCTGCCACTCATCGTGGCGCTGTTTGCCGGTCGCGCCTTCTGCGCCGGCGTTTGTCCGCACGGCGCGTTGCAGGACTTGCTGCTCATCAAACCAGTGAAAGTGCCAGCCTGGTTGGAACACGCTCTTGGAGTTTTGCCGTTCATCTTTCTCGGCTTCGGACTTTCCTTCGCTGCAACGGGCACGGGCTTCCCCATTTGCCGCTACGATCCCATCGTGCCCATCTTCAGGCTCAGTGGGCCAGGGCTTCTCATCTCGCTCGCCATCCTGACGCTCGTGCTCAGCCTGTTTGTGGGACGACCCTACTGCCGTTTTCTTTGTCCCTACGGCGCTCTGCTCAAACTCGCCTCGCTCGCTTCAAAATGGCGCGTGCGTGTCACGCCCGACGTCTGCACACAATGCCAGCTCTGCGAAAACTCCTGCCCATTCGGCGCAATGCGCGAGCCGTCGGCTGGTAATGTTGAACCGAAACAACTCACGTCCGAACGCCGCCGGTTTGGCTGGCTGCTAGTGCTCGTGCCGCTGCTGATTGCCGGCGGAGCATGGATTGGAAGCGCGCTGGCTGTTCCAGTTTCCAAAATGAATCCAACCATCGAACTCGCCGAGCGCTACATCAACCAGCAAAAGTCCCCGGCAAACTACGGCCCAATGACTCCGGAAGCACTCTCACTACAGCGTGCCGAACACGACTCGGAGGCATTGTTGAAGTCAGCAACCGATTTGCGCCATCGCTTCTGGTTGTCTTGTGTGATCTTCGGCGGCTGGGTTGGACTCGTGCTTGGCGTGAAACTGGCGAGTTTATCATTGCGGACCAAGCGAACTGATTTTGAACCCGATCGCGGCGCGTGCTTCGGCTGCGCGCGTTGCTTCCGTTCATGCCCGCAGGAACTGGTGCGCATCGGCCGGATGCCGGCGGGTGATTTGCCACAATCTCCGGTTGCTGCCGCTGCAAAAACATGACGACATCCACCAGCAAAGCGCAGGAAGGCCAGGACGCGAACAATGCGGCCTCCAGCGCCATTGCACCTTTACGCCCTGGCGTTTCGTTGAGTCGGACAGTCTGGGTCGCTCTGATTTTCTGCCTGCTGGTCAGCGCAGCGATGCTTTATCAACACTCGGTCGCAGCAGAAAGAGACCCGTGGAAATCTCCACAACTCCTCGCGCTCAAGGAAAAACTCCGCGACGCGCCTGCGGACGAATCCTTGCGTTCCGAGATTCGCCGGCTCGATCTCGAATTCCGCCAGCGCTACTTTCGACGGCTCGACCTGGACAACACCGGTGCGTGGCTGCTGGTCGGCGGCATGGCGGTGTTGCTCATCGCGGCACGCAATGGTGTGAAGATCGTTGCCCGACCACACCTGCCTCGCCGCAAAACAGACGGCCCGCAAGCCGGGATCGAGATGGTTGCGAGATCACGTTGGAGCGTCGCTTGCGTGGGTGTAATTCTGATCACAGGACTTGCCACGCTCGCGTTCACGGGGCGCTCACCCCTGCCGGATTCCGCAACGGAACTGGACAAATTGCTTGGCCGCAGCCCGTCCGGTGGAGAAGTCGCGGACATCCCATCGCTCGCGGAGTTTCAAACAAACTGGCCGCGCTTCCGTGGCGCGGAAGGCAGCGGAGCGAGCAAGAACAGTTTGAACTTGAGTCTTGGCGAGAAACAAGGCGATGGCGTGATCTGGAAATCACCCGTGCCCGCCCTTGGTTTCAATTCCCCGGTGGTCTGGAGCAACCGCGTATTCATTTCCGGTGGAGATGCAGCCCGGCGTGAAGTGTTCTGCTACGACACAGCGGATGGAAAACTACTCTGGCAACGTGCAGTAGAAAATGTTCCAGGGTCGCCCGCGAAGCCGCCCGAGATTTCTGACGCCACCGGTTATGCCGCGGGTTCGATGGCCACAGATGGTCGCCGCGCCTTTGTGATGTTTGCGAACGGAGATCTCGCCGCGTTGAATTTTGATGGATCGCCCGCATGGGCCAAACATCTTGGCATACCCAGGAACACTTATGGCCACGCTAGTTCGCTGGCGATCTGGCCGGGAAAACTCATCGTCCAACTCGATCAGGACGAAGGCGCACCAGGTGGTTCGAAGCTATTGGCCTTCGATTGCCCCACAGGGAAGCAGCTTTGGGAACGCAGCAAACCAACACACAGTTCGTGGGCCTCACCCATCATCGTCGAAGCTGGCGGAAAGCAGCAGATCATCACGCTCGCTCTGCCGTTTGCAATGAGCCATTCGCTCACCGACGGGAACGAACTCTGGCGGGCGGAGTTGATGGAAGGTGAAATCACACCCTCCCCGATCTTCGCGAGTGGACATGTCATCATGGTCAGCCCGGCCGGGAAACTTATCGCAGTCCGCCCGGACGGCTCAGGCGACGTGACCAAATCACACATCGTATGGACGGCTGAAAACAATATTCCGGATGTCACAAGCCCTGTTGGAAACGATGAATTGATTTTCACTGCAACGAGCGGCGGCATGTTGACTTGTTTCAACGCGAAGGATGGAAAGAAGGTATGGCAAAAGGACCTCGACACTGAAATCCAGGCCTCTCCGGCAATCGCCAGGAACCATCTCCTGCTGGTCAGCACCAAGGGCGAAGTGGTGCTGGTTGAAGTTTCCAGGGAGTTCAAGGAATTGGGCCGGACCAAGCTGGAGGATGCATTCCACGCAAGCCCAGCATTCGCCAATGGCCGGGTTTATCTGCGCGGGGCAAAGAATCTTTTCTGCCTCGGCACTTCCAGCGATAAGCTGGCAACAAAATGATGCCCCATGTCTGTTGACTTGAAATATGCAAACGAAACGGTGACTCGCGTTGGGCGAAGGCCTGAGGCGCTGATCCCGATTTTACAGGCTTTGCAGGAACACTACGGCTACCTGCCGGAGGAGGCGCTGCGCCGCGTATGCGAGGCTAGCGACATCACGCCCGCAGCGATCACTGGCGTCGCGTCGTTCTATGACATGTTCCGCTTTCAACCCACGGGCAAACACGTCGTGCGTGTTTGTCGTGGAACGGCGTGTCACGTCGCGGGCGCGGAGCGCGTCGAGGATGCGTTACGCCGCCACCTGAACATCCCCGAAGGTGCGGACACAGATCACGACAGACAATTCACGATAGAACAAGTGGCGTGCCTTGGAACATGCACGCTCGCGCCGGTGGTGAAAGTTGGTGAGGCGACTTTTGGTCACACCAGCGCTGAACGTGTACCGGAAGCGATGCGCGAATTCCTCGCGCTTCAAGCTGAGGCGAAAACATTTCAATCCACGGAGGAAGTCAGAAAGCACAATCACAACGGCGGCGTAACGGAAATCCACGTGGGCCTCGGCTCGTGTTGCATGGCCAAGGGCAGCGACAAATTGTTTCACGCCTTAAACGACAGCACAGAGGCTCGAAACGGCAATGTCCTGGTGAAACGAGTGGGTTGCGTAGGCATGTGCCATCGGGCACCAATGATCGAAGTGGCCGAGACAGGGAAATCCGGAACGCTTTACGCAGACCTGACGGCCGCTCAGGCGCGGGCATTGGTGCAGCGGCATTTCAAACCGCAAGGGCTGGTGCAGCACGCGAGCCGTATCTGGGCGCGTGTGCTCGACGGCTTGCTGCTCGATGACGCGAATGAACAACGCGGCGTGCAGCGCTTCTCCATGAGCAAGCGCGACGCGAACGTGCGCGCTTTCCTCGACAAGCAGGTGCACATCGCCACGGAGCATTTCGGAAAACTCGACCCGCTCGACCTGGATGAGTATCTCGCGCACGACGGATTTGCGGCGCTCGCGAAATGTTTGGGAATTCAGTTGAACGACCGCCCTCACCCCGGCCCTCTCCCCCAGGAGAGGGAGAATCGTTTGCCAGTCTTGGAGAAATCGAAAGTTGGCGATAGCTCGTACGACTCACCAACAAGTGAGAGCGGTCTAATGCTGTCCCCTCTCCCCGGGGGAGAGGGTCAGGGTGAGGGCGAGCGTAAACATAAATCAAACACCAGCCAGAGCCCCCTCACGCCGGATGCCGCCCCGGAGGAAATCATTTCGACCATCGAGAAATCCGGTTTGCGCGGGCGCGGGGGAGCAGGGTTCCCAACCGGACAGAAATGGCGCGTGGTTTCGCAACAAGTCAACGCCACCAAATACGTCATTTGCAACGGCGACGAAGGTGACCCCGGGGCGTTCATGGATCGGATGATTCTCGAGTCGTTTCCGTTCCGCGTCATCGAAGGACTGGCGATTGCGGCGGTGGCTGCTGGTGCACACGAAGGAATCTTCTACATCCGGCACGAGTACCCGCTTGCAGTGAAACGTGTGCGGGCGGCGATCGCTGAATTGGAGAAGCGCGGCTGGCTGGGCGAGAAACTGCTCGGCGCTGGCGGACCATTCAAGTTGAGCGTGTTTGAGGGGGCTGGAGCATTTGTTTGCGGCGAGGAGACGGCGCTAATTGCCTCCATCGAAGGTCAGCGGGGGATGCCCAAACTACGACCACCCTTCCCTGCGCAGGAAGGACTTTGGAGCAAGCCGACGCTCATCAACAACGTGGAGACGCTCGCAATGGTGCCGTGGATTCTACGCAATGGCGCGGAGAAGTTCGCCGCCATCGGCACGGCAAAGAGCAAAGGAACAAAAGTATTTGCACTCGCAGGCAAGATTCGCCGCGGCGGGCTGATTGAGATTCCTATGGGCACAACCATCCGGGAGATCGTGGAGGAGATCGGCGGCGGCGCAACGGAAGGGCGACGGTTCAAGGCGGTGCAGATCGGAGGACCGAGCGGCGGATGCGTTCCGGCGCGACTGGCGGACACGCCGGTTGATTTCGAGTCATTGCGGGAAGTCGGCGCCATCATGGGCAGCGGCGGACTCGTGGTGCTCGATGACACGAGTTGCATGGTGGACATCGCGCGATATTTTCTCCAGTTCACACAAGACCAGTCGTGCGGGAAGTGTACGTTCTGTCGTATCGGCACAAAGCGGATGCTGGATATTCTGGAGCGACTCTGCAAAGGCAAGGCGACGCGGCAACACTTGGAAGAGCTGGAACGGCTGGCTGTACAAGTTGGAGCGGGCAGCTTGTGCGGGCTCGGAAAGACAGCTCCCAATCCTGTCCTCACAACACTGCGCTACTTCCGCGACGAATATGAGGCGCATCTCGCAGGCCGCTGTCCGGCGCGCAAGTGTACGACGCTGATTCACTACACCATCAACACTGATTGCACAGGTTGCACGATCTGCTCGCAGCATTGTCCGGTGGATGCCATTCCAATGACGCCCTATGCACGGCATGTGATAGATGATGCAAAATGCACGCGGTGCGACACGTGTTTTCAGGTTTGTCCTCACAAAGCAGTGGAGGTGAGATGAAATACCTAATTACCCAATCACCCAAATATCCAATCGCCGCTGTGCTGTGGCGTTCAGGAGGTGGTGCATCTTGAGTGCGGGCTTCACCATCACGATTGACGGACGCCCGGTTGAAGTTCGACATGGCGAAAGCGTGCTTGCTGCGGCACGGAATCTTTCGATTGATATTCCAACACTCTGCTTCCTGGAAAAGTGCGGCCCCCTTAACTCCTGCCAGGTTTGTCTTGTGAAGTTGAATGGCAAGCTAGTGCCGTCGTGTGGAACGAAAGTCGCACAAGGAATGGTGATCGAAAGCGAGACGGAGGAGGTTCATGAGGCAAGACGCACGGCACTGGAACTCCTGTTCAGCGATCACGTGGGTGATTGCCTGTCGCCATGTCATCGGTTGTGCCCGCTCATGTTGAACATCCCCTCGATGCTAAGACATATCCATGAAGAGCGGTTGGACGAAGCGATAACAACGGTTCGTCAAACGTTGCCTTTGGCGGGAGTTCTTGGGCGGCTTTGTCATCATCCGTGCGAGCAGGGCTGCCGGCGGGGCAACTGGGATTCACCCGCTGCCATCCGCGACATGGAACGGTTCGTCACTGATGAAGACCTCAAACGAGCCGAACCAAGCATCCCGGCGAAAAAACCCGACACAGGCAAAAGCGTGGTTATCATCGGTGCAGGACCGACCGGGCTGGCGGCAGCATTCTATCTGTCACGCGAGGGACACAAAGTTGTCGTGGTGGATCGCCGGAAACTGGCGGGCGGAACACTGCGAGAGTTGCCGGAGGAACAACTGCCGGCAACCGTGCTTGATGCCGAAGTTTCGCTTCTCCAAAAACTCGGAGTTGAGTTCAAACAGGAAGTCACCTTGGGCATTGAGGTCCGGCTGGAAGGGTTGACGCGCGGGTTCGACGCAATTCTCGTGGCAATCGGCGAACTGGCAAAGGACGAAGCCGCCGCGCTGGGTCTGCCACTGGCGGGCAACTCGATCAAGACCGACCCGAACACCTGCCAGACACCAATGGCACATGTATTCGCCGCCGGCAGCGTGGTGCGGCCACAGAAACAACTCGTCAAGGCGATGGCTGAAGGTCGGGCCGCTGCGGAGTGCGTGCATCGTTTCGTGAGCGGGCAGCCGACTCGTCGCCCGGAGAAACCATTTTCAAGCATCATGGGGCGACTTGACCCCGGTGAATTGCGACAGTTCCTGCGCAACGCAAGCTCAGTTGGGAGCGTATCGCCGTGTGATCGTTGCGCGGGACACACCCGTCATGAAGCCGCAGCAGAGTCGTCGCGCTGTCTGCATTGCGACTGCCATTCGAGTGGCAACTGCGTGCTCCAGCACTACGCACAGGTTTACGGCGCGGACGCGAGCCGCTTCCGCAGTGAGCGTCGCGAGTTCGAACAACAACTCCAGCCGGGCGGCATCATCTTTGAGCCGGGCAAGTGCATCCTCTGTGGCATTTGTGTGAAGCTGACCGAGATGGCTGCCGAACCGCTGGGACTCGCATTCGTCGGTCGCGGCTTTGATGTCAGAGTCAGCGCACCGTTCAACAACGAGGTTGAGGCTGGATTGCAGAGAGTCGGAGCCGAATGTGTGAAGCATTGCCCGACAGGCGCCCTGGTATTCGCGGAAAAGAAGCATCACATTTTATCCCCCAGCACCAGTAGCGCTGAGACGGAGGCAGGCGGCGTCCAGCACTGAATGGTGCGCATCTTGACAGTACCCCCAGAATGTTGGTGTTCGGTTCCTCATGGATAAGAAGAAGAACAACTGCACGAGAGCGAATGGACCATGAAAACACATGAGACAAAGGAACTGTCGCTGGCCCAGA
>JABFSR010000268.1 GCA_013140495.1 Verrucomicrobiota bacterium | reverse complement strand
GACGAGCGTGTAGAGGTGAAGTTCAAATCCATCAAACATCCAACCCAGCCACGCTGCGATCCCGGTTTTCCATTGCTGGGGCGAAAGTGAGCGCAGCGTCTCGTTCGATTGTGCTCGATTGTCAGTCATGAATGGCCCGGAGGCTATGCTCGACACAGTTTCACGTCGAGAATACAGTCATCATTGAAAGCCGGACGCAAACAAGCCCACTTCCAAATGTTCGCCACCAGGAAACAAACCTGCCTCGTGTTCTACGACGGAGTATGCGGACTATGTGACAGGGCTGTTCATTTCCTGTTGGTAAGAGACGCAACCCAGGCGATCAGATTCGCCCCGTTGCAGGGGGAGACCGCTCGCAAACATTCGCAATTACCGCCCGCCACCGACAGCATCGTGCTCATTGTGGATCCCGGCACAAATCACCAGCAGATTTACCTGCGCTCGGACGCGATGCTGAGATTATTGGATCACATCGGCGGATTCTGGAGGATCGTCTCATGGCTGCGAATCGTTCCACGTCCGCTTCGCGATTCGATCTATGATGCCGTGGCGAAGCGCCGCTACCGGTGGTTTGGCAAATTTGATGTTTGCCACATCCCCCCGGAAGAATTCCGTGATCGCTTTCTGCCATGAACGGTGACGCGCGGAGCGCGGAGCGCCGAGTCCGCGATTACCAACACCACAGAGGCGCAGGCAGATTCGCGCGGACAAGGCTGTCCGCGCTCCGCGCACTTCACGGCTTGCCGATGGAGCGTTCGAGTTTTGACACGGCCACAGCATAATCGCGCTGGGCTTGAACTTGTGTGGTTCGTGCCTCGGTCAGGGCGGTCTCGGCGTTGAGCACGTCGAGTTGTGTGGCAGTGCCGGCATCCGCGCGCGCCTTGGCTAGCCGTAGTGCCTCATCGGCCTGCTCCTGGACCTTCTTCTGCGACTCCAGGACTTCACGCGCTCCTACAAACTCCGAGTAGGCGGTGCGGACTTCCAATTCGATCTTGCTGGCCGAGTCATCGAGTTCGATGCGCGCCTTTTCCTGTTGGGCTTTGGCTTGAACGATTTTTCCACGCGTCAGGTTGCCGTCAAAAATGTTCCAGCTCATCTGCGCACCAACCTGCCAGCCGTCAACTTCACGGGCCAGATCAGTGGTGAAACTTGAATTGCGCCAGCCCCAACCGGCAAATCCCTGCACGCTCGGCAACATGCCGGACCGTGCGTTGACGATGTCTTCCTTGCGCAACAACTCCGCCTTTCTAAGTGCGGCGATTTCGGTGCGGTTCGCCAGAGCCTGACCGATTGCGGCGGACAATTCAAACTGCACAGGCGGCAACTCCAATGTGTCGGTCAGTTGCAGCGGGATGTCTTCGCCGACTTCGCGCGGCAGATCGAAGCCAAGCAGGTTGGCGAGATTGTTTTTGGCGACGCGATGGGCGTTGCGGGCGCGAATGAGAGCGGGTTTTGCATTGGCGACTGCGACCTCGGCGCGCAACACGTTGAAGCGCGGCACCGTGCCGGCGTCGAGACGCCGTTGCTGGTCGTCCTGCTCCTTGCCAAGCAGGTTCACGGAAGCTTCGCGCACAATGATCTGCTGCGCCGCCACCAGCACGTCGTAATACGCCACGCGCACCGCCAGCAGTGTATCTGCAAGCACGGTTTGGTGTTGAAGCAGGGATTGTTCACGCGTCAGCTTTGCGGTGCGCAACGCTGATGACATGCGACCACCTTCATAAAACGATTGCACCAGTTGCAGGCCGGTATTCCAGCTTTGATGTGGCGTTCCCACACCCGGCACAGGGAAGGATTCAATGGATTTGGGATCGTAGTCGGTGTAGTTGCCGGTGGCCTGAACCTTCGGAATGACGACCGCCCGTGTCTGGATGACCACGCCGTGTGAGGATTCGACCTCGGCACGCGACTTCAAGATGGCGCGATTCTGCTGGAGGGCCAGGTTGAAGGCGCGTTCCAGCGAAAGCGGGGTGGTAAGCGTCGTAAGAGTGATTTGATTCGTCTCCGCCTGACTGTGCTGGTTCATCATTGCCAGCATTGTGCAGAACAAAAACGAAAAAACAGTCCGTTGGATGGGGGAAACGATGCCTCGATGTCTCATAACATTCATTCGCCTCGACAGTATGGACGAAACGCCCTGTCGGACTCAATACTTTGATCGAAGGAAATACACGCGATGACAATTTCGAGACGCTGCGACCTTGTTGAAGCACGCTACGGGTTCATCCGGGCGCGCTTGCTGTTCATCTTTGAACGCTTCATTGCAATCCAAAGACGCTGCTTGTTCATCTCGGGACACTGCGAGTTCGTCGGAGAGCGCTTCGTTCCAATCTAAAGACACTTCAAGTTCATCCAATGACATTTCATTCCAATCTAGGGACGCTTCCGGTTCATCCAGTCGCGCTGCATTCCAATCTTTGAACACTGCAAACCCAAACAACAACGCAAAAGTTTCATCTAAGTAAGCACGAAGGGGTCAGTCCGTAGTATTGACACAAATTCCGCACAGGAGTAGAACCAAGTCATGCCCCGCGCGTTGCGCATTGAATATCCCGGCGCGATCTACCACGTCATGAACCGTGGCGACCGGCGTGAGCCGATCTTCCGCGACGACTTCGATCACAAACGCTTTCTCGCCACGCTCGCCGAGGTTTGCGCCAAGACCGATT
>JABFSR010000161.1 GCA_013140495.1 Verrucomicrobiota bacterium | reverse complement strand
CACTTTGATCAACCGCCGCCGTTTTCTCCGCAACAGCGCCACGGCCATGGCCTCCGCCGTTGCCGCGCCGATGATTCTTCCCTCCTCCGTCCTGGGCATGGGCGGGGCCACGACACCGAGCGAGCGGATCAACATGGGTTTCATCGGGCTGGGCGGCCAGGGCACGGGGCATCTGCTCGGCGGCGCGTGGACGTATGTGGCGGGCGGTTACGTGGCGCGCCCGGATGTGCAGGTGCAGGCGGTCTGTGACGTGCGCAAGGAACGTCGCGAATCCGCGCAACAACGGTGCAATGAATTTTACGCCGGGAAGCTCGGGCAGGCCGGTTACAGCGGCGTGCGCGCCTATTCGGATTTTCGCGAGGTGCTGGTCCGACCGGACATTGATGCGGTGCTGCTGGCACTGCCGTATCATTGGGCCGCCCCGATGGCCACCATGGCGGCGCGGGCGGGCAAGGATGTTTATTGTGAGAAGCCCATAGCCATCACGCTGGAACAAGGACGCAATCTTGTCGAAACGTGCAATCGTTTCGGGCGCATCTATCAGGCGGGCACCCAGCAACGTTCGGAATACGGAGGCAAGTTCCGCCAGGCCTGCGAACTGGTTCGCAATGGCCGCATCGGGCAGCTCAAGGAAGTCTATGCCTACCGTCAGCCGGGCGCATTTTTCCCGAGCGACTGGACCTCGGACAAGTCCGTGCCTGTGCCGGCGGGCTTTGACTGGGACCTCTGGCTCGGGCCGTTGCCGTGGCGTCCCTACGGCGGCGAGGCGGGCCACGCAATCTCCGGAATCTTCATCGGCGACCTGAACTGGAGTCCGCATCACTACGACATCATCCAATGGATTGTGAACCCGGATCCCACCGCTCCCATTGAAGTGGAGTACGAGAAGAATGCGACCGCCACTTCCGGCACAGCCGTGCATCCTCGCGGCGCAGCAGGGCGACCCGAGGATGGAAACGTTCACTATCACTATTCAAATGGCGTGGTGGTTCATTCCACCGGTTATCCCGGCGAGCAGGTCGGGGATGTGGGAGGTGCTTGCTTCGTCGGCACGGAAGGCCGCATTGCAGTGGATCGCGTCAGAATTGTGTCCTACCCGGATCGCATCCTGAATGAGCCGCTGCGACCCACCGATGTCCGCGTGGAACGCAACAACGGACACTCGGACAATTTCCTGGAATGCGTACGCTCCCGACATCCGACAATCTGCAAACCGGAAACGGCGGCCTACACCATCAGCGCAATCCTGATCGGCGGCATCTCAATGGCGCTTCAGAGGAAGGTCAGGTGGGATCCGGTCAAAGGTGAATTCCCCGGCGACGCCGAGGCGAATCGTCTGATCGGATATGCTCCGCGCGCTCCGTGGCGGTTCTGACAAACGTTGAATGAACCTTTGTTGAAACCTTGATAAACTTTTTATGAGAACACTTTCAATTTCCCGCATCGCCGCCGCCTGCCTTCTCGCATTGGCTTCCACGAATCTCCGGGCCGCAGACGAACAACAGCTCATTGCAGTCCTGCAATCGGGTGCCGGTGCCACCGAGAAATGCGACGCGTGTCAGCAGCTCAAAACAATCGGCACCGTCCGGTCGGTGACAGCCCTGTCTGCACTGCTCGGCGAGGAGCGCACCGCTCACGCCGCACGCAACGTGCTGGAAACGATTCCGGGACCTGAAGCAGGCACGGCCTTGCGCAATGCGCTGAGCAAGACCTCGGGGGATATCAAGGCCGGGCTGATTGATTCGCTCGGGCGGCGGCACGAGGTTGAATCGCTGCCAATCCTCAAGCCGTTGCTGGCAGATGCCGACGCTACGATCGCTTCTGCGGCGGCCACAGCCCTGGGCAAGATCGGCGGCAAGGACGCACTGGCAGCGCTGACGGCAGCACGCGCAAAGTCAGCGTCGGCAGTTCAACCAGCCCTGCTCGAAGCGTTGCTCCAATGTGCGGAACGTCTCCATGCAGAAGGCGACAAAGCGGGTGCGGCAACAATTTATCGCAGCGTGCTCGACGCCGGGTCTCCGCTACAAATTCGCGCCGCCGCCTGGCGCGGTCTGGTATTATCCGACGCCAGCAAGCGAGTGGACATGATTACAACCGCACTCGCGGGCAAGGATCGTTTGACGCATCTCGCCGCGATGAAGCTGCTACGCGAACTGGGTGACGCCAAGGTAATCAACGCTTCCCTGAAGTTGTGGGCCGGACTGCCGGCGGATTCGCAGGTGGCCCTGTTGGATTCAAGCCTCAAGCTCGGCGCGAAGGCGCTGCCCACTGTTCGTGCCGCCGTCGGCAGCGCGCACCTGCAAGTCCGCGTTGCCGCATGGCAGGCGCTGGCGGAACTGGAGGATTCCTCAATGCTCCCTGCTTTGGCCAAGGCCGCGGCGCAAGGCGAGCCTGCCGAACGCGATGCAGCCCGCGACACGCTCACCCGATTGCGCGGCCCGGGCGTGGACAAAGCCATCCTCACGCAGATCACTCGCGGCGAGCCGCCGGTGAAAGCCGAGTTATTGCGCGCGTTGGGTGATCGCGGCGACAAGGGAGCAACGGATCTGCTCCTGCAATATGCCGACAACGCAAACGAGCCGGTTCGTCTTGCGGCATTGGAATCGTTAAGAAAACTCGCAGTGGCAAACACCCTGCCGCCATTGCTGAATCTTGCGGGCAAATCGAAGTCCGAGCGCGAGCGTGCTCCCGTGATCAAGACGCTTTCAGCAATTTGTCAGGCCAGTTCAAACAAAGACCAATCCACCCGCAGCGTGCTCGAGGCCATGGATCGTCTCCCCGCCAACGAGCGTCTTCATCTCTTGCAACTGCTCGGTGACCTTGCCACGCCTGCTGCGCTCACAGCGGCACAAGCCGCCAGCAAATCTCCAGATCCGGCGCTGGCGAGGGAAGGTGTCCGTGTGTTGAGTCAGTGGCCGAACGCTGCCGCCGCGCCGATGTTGTTGGAACTCGCCCGCAGCAGCACAGACAACACCCTCCAAATGCTCGCATTGAGCGGGTGCATCTCCGTCGCCGAGCAGGAAACCGATCTCTCAAAACGATTCGACCTGTTGCAGCAGGCGATGGCGGCTGCAAAACGTCCCGATGAAAAGAAACAGGTGCTTGGCCAGATCGGCCAGATTCCAACGCCCGCAGCTCTTCAGGTCGCGCTTGATCAACTGGCAGATTCCAATCTGACCACCGAGGCTGGTCTTGCGGCAGTGAGCATTGCCGAAAAACTCGCGGGCGCAAATCCGCAGCTCGCAGAGGACGTGGCCGTGAAGGTTCTGGCCCAGTGCAAGGCGCAGGAGATTGTGAAGCGCGCGTGGGCGCTGCGCCGGAAACCAAACGGCAGCGGACCGTTCATCCAGGACTGGCTGGTCAGCGGGCCTTACCATCAGCAGGGAGCCACGGGTGCTGATTCTGTATTCAACACCGTCTTCGCTCCGGAGAAACCGGGCGAGGCCGTGAATTGGAAAGCGATGCCGCGCGGTGACCACGCAAATCTTGGTCTGGTATTTCCGGATCAGATGAATTGCGCCGCGTATCTCAAGGCGAAGATCATTGCGCCGCAGGATTGCAAGGCGGCGTTGTTGATGGGAAGCGATGACGGCGTGAAAGCATGGCTGAACGGTGTTCTCGTTCACGGCAACAATGTTGACCGCGGCATGGTTCCGGATCAGGACATGGCCCCGATCGAACTCAAGAAAGGCGACAACCAGCTCCTGCTCAAGATCACGCAGGGCGGCGGTGGTTGGATGGCTTGCGCAAGAATCGTCGGGACAGATGGCCAGGCTATCGCAGGCTTGAGCGTTGAATCTCAAGCTGGAACTCCGGTTGCCGCCGCGGCTCCAGCACCCGCACCGCTGCCCGCACCTGTGCCCGTGCCTTCCGAACTGCCGAAGCGTGATTCATTTCAAAAGCTGAAACTCTCCGACCAGTTCTATGCGGAAGGCGCTTCGTTCGGCGACTTCAACAAGGACGGCAAGATGGATGTGGTTGCCGGGCCGTTCTGGTTTGAGGGACCTGATTTCACGACGAAACATGAGATACGCACTCCAACTGCCTTCGATCCGAAGAATTACTCCGACAGTTTTCTGATGTACACCGGCGACTTCAATCGCGATGGCTGGCTCGACATTTTCGAGGTGCCGTTTCCGGGCAAGGAAGGTTACTGGTACGAGAACCCCGGCACAAAAGGTGGACACTGGCCGCGCCACCTTGCGTATCCGATGGTGGGCAACGAATCGCCCACACTGGTTGATGTGACGGGTGACGGGCAGCCGGACCTCGTATTCAACAACGAGGGTTATATCGGCTACGCCACTTACGACACCTCCAAGCCAGATGATCAATGGAAGTTTCACGCCATTTCGCCACAGGATAAAAAGTATCAGCGCTTCACCCACGGCATCGGCGCGGGCGACATCAACGGCGACGGACGGATGGACATTCTTGAATCCGCCGGTTGGTGGGAGCAACCTGTGGGAGCGACCACCTCTTCAACCCCATGGAAATTTCATGCGCAGAAGTTTGCCGAGGCCGCTTCTCAAATGCTCGTCACGGACGTGGACGGCGACGGATTGGCGGATGTGATCAATTCCTGGCACTGCCACCTTTACGGATTGGTCTGGTATCGGCAGGTGCGAACCGGCGGAGAAATCACATGGCAACAAAACGTCCTCATGCCCCCGAGTCCTGATGTAACGACCACTCATCTTCGTTGCAGTCAGATGCACGCAATGGTACTGGCGGATATGAACGGTGATGGACTCATGGACTTTGTCACAGGCAAACGCTTTTGGGCACACGGTCCCACGGGCGATGCGGAGGCGGATGCGCCGGCGGTTCTGATCTGGTTTGAATTGCAGCGGCCCGGCAACGGTCAGGTAGTTTTTGTGCCTCACCTCATTGACGACGATTCCGGTGTGGGCACGCAGGTCACCGTCGGAGATTTGAACGGTGACAAACGGTCCGACGTGATTGTAGGCAACAAGAAAGGTGTGTTCGTGCATCTGCGGAAGTAACAGCCACATCATCTCAAGATTGAGTAGTTACCCGCCATCGAACCATTTGCTTTCCAGATTCAAAACAGGGATTGACGACGGCGCAACTGAACTGAACACTTCCGCCATCATCACCAACGGGACACTAATTGACAAAAACTCTGCGGCTTTGAAGCAGCAGGCCATTCCTAGATAATATGACGAGACGCAAATTCTTGAATCAAGTGGCGGTGGGTGTGGCCGCTGCCACGGCAAACACAGTCGCTCGATCTGCCGAATCAAAGGAAGAAAAAGGTGAAGTTCCATTGATCGTTTCCACCTGGCCGTTCGGCAAGGCCTCCAACGATGAGGCGTTGAAGATATTGCTTGGGGGTGGTTCGCTTTTGGACGCCGTGGAAAAAGGCATCTGGGTGACAGAATCCTCCGGTAACGGTTCCGTCGGCCTGTCTGGCAGTCCCAACGCCGCCGGTGTGGTGCAACTCGACGCCTGCATCATGAATGGGCCCGATCACAAAGCAGGCAGCGTGGCCGGGCTCGAAGGCATTCGTCACCCCATTTCTGCCGCGCGGCGTGTGATGGAAAAAACCCGGCACGTCCTGCTCGTCGGGGAAGGTGCGAGAATGTTTGCCTTGGAGGAAGGTTTGGAGTCCGTCGAACTCAATTCCAAGGAACGCTACGAAAAATGGCAGAAGCAGAGGGCCTCCCAACGAGCCAAGCCCGCCGAAAAAAAGCCGGACAACCACGATACCATTGCGCTGTTGGTATTGGGGAAGGACGGCAACATTGCGGGCGGTTGCTCCACGAGCGGGCTCGGCGGTAAACTGCCAGGCCGCGTCGGTGACTCGCCGATCATCGGCAGCGGACTCTACGTGGACAACGAGGTGGGAGCAGCAGGCGCGACAGGATTGGGCGAAAACGTGATGCGCTACTGTGCCTCGTTTCTCATCGTAGAATTCATGCGCCAGGGAATGACGCCGCACGAGGCGTGTGTGCAAGCCATCCGCCGTGTCATGCGGACTGAGCCCAAGGGCACCAACCTGAGCATCAACTTCGTGGCGCTGGACAAACAAGGACGTTACGGCGCTGCGGGGACGGATGGAGGATTTCAGTACTCGGTGACCACGCCGGGCGGCAGCCGGGTGTTGCCCAATCCGGGCATCGGCACGCCCGAACGATGAGCAGCCCGCGAATCAAACTGGAAATCTGCACCGCCTCCGCCGAAGATTGCGCGGTGGCGCAACAGAGCGGTGCGGACCGAGTCGAACTCAACTGCGCTTTGATGCTGGGCGGTCTGACACCCTCACTTGGCGCCTTGCGCGAGTCACGTGCGGCGATCCGTATCCCGCTCATTGCCATGATCCGGCCCCGCGCGGGAGGTTTCTGTTACAGCGCCAGCGATTTCAAAGTCATGCAACGGGACGTCGAATCCGCGCTCGCCGAGGGTGCGGACGGGATCGCTTTTGGAATCCTGACCTCGAACGGTGCCATAGATTTGGAACGTTGCCGGCAAATTGTGAAACTGTCGCCCGGTCGGCAGGTGGTCTTTCATCGCGCATTCGATGTCGTGCCCGAACCGCTGGTGGCGCTGGATCAGTTGATTGACATTGGCGTAACGCGGGTGATGACTTCCGGCCAGGAAGCCAGCGCCTACAATGGCGCGGCCAACATTGCACTCTACGTCCGACACGCCGCAGGGCGTATAGAGGTTTTGCCTGCCGGTGGCATCAATCGTTTCACCGTGACAGACGTGGTGAACCGGACGGGCTGTAACCAGGTGCATGCCGCGTTAAGCACTGTCACCAAAGATCGCTCAGGAGCCGCCCGTCCGCAGGTATTTTTCGGAGGCACTCTCAAGCCGCCGGAGGATGAGTTTCCGGTGACCGAGAGCACGGCGGTGGCCACCATGCGGCAGGCGCTCGGTTGAAACAACCGCAGAGGGTGCACGTGAGAGGAACGGTCAACAATTCTGCCGATACCGATGCCGGGTGGACGGTGGAACTCGCATTTCCATGGAAGGCGCTGGGTGAGTTTGCCGGACGGAAAACGCCGCCCGCCGAAGGCGAACAGTGGCGGATCAATTTTTCTCGCGTGGAATGGCTGACGGAAATCGTGGACGGGAAATACCGAAAACTTCCCGGAAAGAAGGAGGACAACTGGGTCTGGTCGCCTCAAGGCATCATTGACATGCACCGGCCCGAAAAGTGGGGCTATGTCCAGTTCACCCGCAAGAAGGTCGGCTCAGTCGCGTTCGTCCCTGATCCGACCGTTGCAGCCCGGACGCAGTTGCATGAAATCTATTATGCGCAAAAAGAATACCAGGGGAAGAATGGTCGCTGGGCGACGTCGCTCGACCAGCTTGCTTTGAGCCCCGGTTTCAAAACAGATGGAAACCTGGTTTTCAAATCCACTCCCGAGGGCTTTGAAGTCACTGTGGAACTAAAACTGCCGGATGGAGAAACCCGGCGCTGCCACATTCGTCAGGACGCCCGCATCTGGTTGGATTGACCCTTGAAGGAGAACCACAACAACTTTGGCGGCGAGTTTTCCGGACTATTGGGGATTCCACAAACTCACCTGTTTTAGTTTGCGTCATGGAAGGAATCATCTAATCTACAGGCAAGCACCGACACGCATCATGAAGCCAGGCGTCACCCGTTTCATTTCAATCAGAAAACCAGCACGAGGCGGCTTTACCCTCATTGAGTTGCTCGTGGTCATTGCCATCATCGCGATCCTCGCCGCCATGTTGTTGCCGGCACTTGCAAAGGCCAAGCTCAAGGCCACCAAAGCAGCCTGCCTGAGCAATCATAAGCAACTTGCCTTGGGTTTCGTCATGTATTCTGACGACAACAATGACAGGATAATCTACACCAATCCTGGTACGGGCCAGATCGGCAATCCCGCGGGTGGATATTGGCCCGGCCCACACAATGACAATGGCGTGTACCAGGACATCACAGGAGGAATGACGTCGAGCACGGCTCAACGTTATGTTGAAAATGGATTCAAGAAGGGCGCTCTGTATCGCTATGTGAGCGCCACGGGCACCTACCATTGCCCTGGCGACATGCGTAGCCAGAGGCTAAAACCTGGTAGTGGATACGCCTACGACAGCTATTCCAAGGCAAACGGCATGAATGGTGGAAGCTGGCAGGACCCCTACCAACCATCCTACGAAAAAAGGTCCGCCGTTGCCAGTCCTGCCGAGGCAATGATTTTTCTCGAAGAAGCCGATCCCCGGGGCAACAACCTCGGCACTTGGGTGATTGATGTGAAACCCGCACCCGGTTGGGTGGACCCATTCGCCATCTTCCACGGTAACGTCAGCACCATTTCGTTCGCTGACGGACACGCCGAAAGTCATACTTGGAAGGACCCGCAAGTGATCAAAGCTGCGAAAGATTCCTCCAACGGAATCGCAAGTTTTTACTGGGCAGGTGGCAATGCCAACAACGCGGACTTTCAGTGGGTTTATCAGCGTTACAAACATAAGAAATGGGCGCCGCTTTGAAACTTCAAGCCGTCCTCCTGTCAGCGCTGCTCTCAATGTGCCACGGGGACTGAAACAAATTCCCATGAGAAAAACTCGCTCTGGATTCACTCTCATTGAATTGCTCGTGGTCATCGCCATCATCGCGATCCTTGCCGCGTTGCTTTTGCCGGCATTGTCGAGGGCCAAACTCAAGGCTACCGGCGCCGCCTGCCTCAGCAACCAAAAACAACTTGCCCTCGCGTGGGTGATGTACACCAGCGACAATCAGGAGCGTCTCGTAAACTTCCTTGAAAAACCGAACGCCAAAAACGACGTGCCGTGGCGCTACAATCCACCTCCAAAACCTCCCGTCATTCCCGCCGGCACTTCTCCGGAGGAAAGAATCAAACTTACCATTGAGGAAGGATACCGACAGGGCGCATTGTTTCGCTACGCCCCCAACCCTGGCATCATTCATTGCCCCGGCGATAAACGAATCGGTTTGAAAGTTTCCAATGGTTACACTTACTCCAGCGTTTCCCCTGTTGGCACGCTCAACGGTGAAACTCCAGTCTTCTATAAGGCAACCCAGATCAACCACCCGAGCGAGAGATTTCTCTGGGTTGAAGAAAACGATCCCCGTGGCGAGAACCTAGGCTCGTGGATCATGAATCAAGCGGGCACAGTGGACAACGACTTCGCAGGCTCAACATGGATTGACTCGCCCGCAGCATTTCACGGTTCGAGCAGTTCCTTCAACTGGGCGGACGGACATGCCTCCATGCACAAGTGGGTGGACTCGGCCACGATTCTTTATGCTCAGAGCATGAATCAAAGCAAATACGGAAGCTCTCCAAGCGCGGCACAGGTAAAGAATGACGCACCTTGGGCGGCCAAAGGGTTTGCCACAGCCATCAACAAGTGAACAGAACGGGACAGACAAACTATCTCCCATGAAGAAACGTGGCTCTGCCTTCACGCTGATTGAACTGCTCGTGGTCATCGCCATCATCGCGATCCTCGCCGCCATGCTGCTCCCCGCGCTGGCCAAGGCCAAGGAAAGAGCCAAGTCCATCAGTTGCGTCAACATGCTCAAGCAAATGGCCACCGCCGGCATCCTCTACTCCGGCGACAACGGCGGAAGGTTTTGTCCAACGTTCTGGGTGCGCGACAACAACGCCCAACGGAAAGCCTGGTTCAATTATCTGCAAACTTACCAGACGACCAATCTACTCCTGTGTCCCTCCAAATCAGCAAAGTTCAAGGAACTCATTGCAAACTATCCCAGCGCTGCTGCGGACCAGGCCATCTCCAACTACGAAGCAAACTTCGCGCTCGGCGGCTGCGATTGGGCCGGGGTTTGGGACGCCAAAGACTGGCCGCAACGCAAGGACAGCATCGTTCGCAAACCCGCAAGCACAGTCTATATGACAGACGGCGGGTGTAAGCCGATCAACTCAACGGACCCGCTCAAGTGTGTCACGAGCAAATCGCCGGAAAAGCCTGGTTGCTGGATCGTGCATGATCCGGGGAATGATGCGCCCAACAACGGCGGTGTGACCAACGACGATCCCAACTGGGGCGGCCCCCACCTCCGTCACAGTGATCGAAGCAACATCTCTTTCGTGGATGGCCACGTCCAGGGGATGAAGGCTGCGCAATGGTATTGGTCCGGCACTCCATGGTTGAAAGTCGCTTTGGGCGGCGATTGAGTAGCAAGCCCAAATGGATGGTCTTTCAGCTATCTTCGCATTCTTATTTGCTGTTCGTCCAAACTAGTCACCGTGCTCCTTGTCTTCGCTCGCCCGTCTATCGCTACCATCAGGAAGAACAAAACAATCTGCAACAGGCCGATTGCCGCACAACTCCACGCTAGCAAACGATGCTTGCGAGAAATACAAAGTCCCCAAACAGGGCAAGCCACGGTGAACAGCATCCACAGCCCAAAGAATACCAAAAAAAGGTCGTCACTCTCTCGAAAGAAATGAGTCAGCGAGCAAAAGAGTATCGGTAATGACATCAGGATCGCCGTAGCTGTTTTCATAACCGTGCGAAGTTGCAACTATCCAAACGACTCTATGACTGCACCAGCCGAGGTTCAACACTGAAAATTTCAAAGTTAATTGAAGCGCTTCGCGTGGCGTTTGCACGACTGAAAACGTTCAGCATTGCAGCGCTGTTTCAGCTTCGGCTAGAGTGTCCGCGTTTTCCTGGGCTGGTCTGTTGGGAGGACTCCATTCTGTCTGTTATGCTGATGAAATTATTTTTGCGAACGCTGGTGCTCTCTTGTGGAGTCGGTCTGGCACTGGCCGGACTGCCGCCGGAAATGGCGGAACCTGTGCGCGTGCTTCGCGCTGTCGGCCCGGAAGGTCAGGGCAATGTCGCTGCGTCTGCCGCGTGGAAAAAACTCGCCGCCGGCAACGTGTCCACGTTGCTGCCGTTGCTCGATGCGATGGATGGCGCGAATGATTACGCGCTGAACTGGCTGCGCGCCGCAGTGGATTCGGTCGCCAGTCGCGAGCTGGCCGCGGGACGCAAACTGCCGCAGGCGGAACTGAACGAATTTCTCCGGGATATGAAACACAGTCCGCGCGCCCGCAGGCTGGCGTTCGAGCTGGTGATGCGAGTGGACCCTGCCGCCACGGATCAATTGCTTGCCGGAATGTTGAATGATCCCAGCCTTGAAATCCGGCACGACGCCGTTCAGAAGTTGATTGACCAGGCCGATAAAGAACTGGCCCGCACAAACAAAACCGCTGCCGTCTCATTGTTCCAACAGGCGCTGGGTCCTGCGCGTGACGTGCAGCAGATCGACGGCATCGCAGGAAAGCTTGCGGAACTGGGTCAGCCGGTGGACCTGCAAAAGCATTTTGGTTTCCTTGCCGATTGGAAAGTGATCGGCCCGTTTGACAACACTGGCAACAAAGGATTTGAAACCGTCTATCCACCCGAGCTGACGATTGATCTCACAGCGGAGTATGACGGCAAACTGGGCAAGGTGCGATGGCAGGACTACACCACCAAGCATCAGTACGGCATGGTGGACCTGAATCAGCCGTGTGGAAAACTCAAGGAGGTTGCCGGCTACGCAACGACTGATTTTTATTCGGACAAGGCGCGGGCGGTGGAGTTGCGGCTTGGCGGCAAGAATTCATGGCGTGTGTGGCTCAATGGCCGGTTTGTCTTTGCGCACGACGAGTATCACACCACGGCGGAGATTGACCAATATCGCATGCCCGTCCAACTTCAGCAGGGTCGCAACACGATCCTTGTGAAGGTCTGCCAGAACGGAGAGGTGGCGGATTGGACGGAGGAATGGGAATTCCAACTGCGCGTTACTGACTCACTTGGAACGCCGTTCGCCTCCGTCAGCAAGTCCACAACCGCCCCAGCCACGAACAACAAATGAACTTGAAACTACTCTCTCTGTTCCTGATTGCTGCCACGGCTGTCCACGCTGCGGACTGGCGGCAGTTCCGCGGACCCAACGGCAACGGCGCTGCCAACGAAGCGCAGGTCCCGACCGTGCTCAACGCCAGCAACAGCATCGCCTGGAAAATCAACCTGCCTGGCAAGGGACTCTCCAGCCCGATCATTGTTGGCGACCGTGTGTTCGTGACGTGTTCCAGCGGACTCAAAGAGCAACGGCTGCACGTCATCTGTTACAACGCGGCGGATGGAACGAAGCTTTGGGAGCGACAGTTCTGGGCCACCGGACGCACCATGTGTCATGAGAAGATCGCCGTGGCCGCGCCCACTCCGGTCAGCGATGGAAAATACATTGCCACGATCTTTTCCTCGAACGACATCGTCTGTCTGGACCTGGACGGCAACCTGATCTGGTTTCGCGGGCTGGGCCGGGACTATCCGAATGCCAGCAACAGCCTTGGGATGTCCTCGTCGCTGCTGATCGCCGGTGGGGTGGTGGTGGCGCAGGTGGAAAGCCAGAGCGAAGCATTCACGGTGGGTCTGGAACTCGCAACCGGTTTGAACCGTTGGAAGCTGGAGCGGGCGCGAGGCGCGAACTGGACGTCGCCGGTGTTGCTGCAAACCAAAGGCGCGGAGCTTGTCGCGCTGCAATCTTCCAAGGGCCTTGCGGCCATTGATCCGGCCACGGGCAGAACCGTTTGGAACTACACGAACAGCGCATCCTCGACACCCTCCAGCACGGCGGATGGCGCGAGGCTTTTCATTCCGTCCCAGGGTTTGACAGCGCTTGAGTTCAGCGGTGCGGATGCCGAACCTAAACAACTCTGGCGCTCCGGCCAGCTCCGTCCGGGCACACCGAGTCCGGCGGTGCTGGGTGGAAAGATATTTACGATGAACGACGGCGGCGTGTTGACGTGCGGGAATGCAACCACGGGCGACCGGCTCTGGCAGCTCAGACTCAAAGGACCTTTCAGCGCGTCTCCGGTGGTGGCGGGACAGTTTCTGTATTGCGTGAATGAAAAGGGACTGGCGCAGGTGGTGGACACCACCAGGCCCGAGGGTGAAGTGGTGAGCGAACTTGATCTCGGGGAAATGATCCTGAGCACGCCCTCCATCGCAAACGGCGCGATCTATTTCCGGAGCAACGGCCAGCTTTGGAAAATCGGGAAGTCGTGAGGCGGGTTCAGAAGATGTCGCTGCCGGAACTTGGAAATCTTTCCGGTCTGGTTTCTACAAGGATTCCGCACCTGCGGAGCTGCAAGACCGATTTCGCCTCCGTCCGGCTGGCCGCAAAGCGGCCCGACACGAACAGTCATGGGCTGATTTCACCCGCGGCTATTCATCAAGGCGCCGCTGCACGCGACGCTGGTTTTCGCAGCGCGAAAACCGCTACCCCACACAGGCCCTCCGGTTTCGGGGAAACCTGTCAGATGTACACTGGCGGAACCTGCGCCCGAGTTCCCGCTTGCCCGGTTGTTGCTGGCTCTCTAGCGTGATTGCCCAAACATGAACCGACGACAATTTCTCAGAACCACTGCGCTTGCCGCAGCCGCGTTACCGGCCGCCACGGCGACCTTTGCTGCAAACACTCCCAGCATCCGACCTGATCATGATGGCATGTTGCGTGTTCGCGGCAAACGCGAATTCATCCTGGGACTTTACCAGGTCCCAAAACACGACAGCGCGCTGCGCGAGGCAGCCGAAGCGGGATTCAATCTCATCAATCGCAGTGCCGCGCGCGCCGCGTATGACGAAGCTCACGCGCTCGGCCTCTGGGGCTGGAGCGCTCTTGGCTCGATTGTGCCGGTCAACCGGGCTGAAGGCGAAAGTCGCATCCGGAAAACCATCGAAACGTTGAGAGACCACCCGGCGTTGTTGTTTTGGGAAACCGAGGACGAACCGACGTTCGTCTGGAAGGAGCCAATGAAGCAGCGCGTGTCGGCGGAACAGATCAACGGGACAGCAGCGTTCATCCGGCGGATTGATCCCGTGCATCCGCTCTACCTGAATCATTCTCCGACGAATCTCGTTCCGACGTTGCAAGCCTACAATCCCGGTGCGGACATCGTAGCGACGGATATTTATCCGGTCATTCCGCGCGGGATCCGTGAGATGTATGCTCTTTGGCCCGATGGACGGCAGGGCGATTTTCTGAACGACTCGCTCAGTCAGGTGGGTCAATATGCTGACAAGATGCGCGCTGTGGCAGGACCGCAGCGCACGGTCCTCACAGTCCTGCAAGGTTTCGCATGGGAAAATCTGCGCGACAAGGATCGTGACCCGGCCATGGTGCTGTATCCGTCAGAGGCGCAACTTCGATTCATGGCCTGGCAATCCGTCGTGCATGGCGTCAATGGCATTGTGTGGTGGGGACTCAGCTACACACCGTCTGACGCGCCTCTGTGGAAGGACTTGAGGACTGTGGTTGGCGAACTGTCGAAGGTGCGCGATGCTTTGGCAGCGCCCGCCGTGAAGCTGCCCATCAAACTCAATTACCACGATACCGGCCACAGTCTTGATCGCGGCATCGAGTGGCTTGCAAAACCTCATGGCCACGACACGTTGCTCATCGCCGTGAACGCAGATGGCAATCCGGTGGATGTGACATTCGAAGGCTTGGGGCGCTACAAGAGTGTTGAATCAAGGTCCGGCGTAACATCCTTCACGTGGACAAAAGGCAGCTTGCGCGAACGATTCGAGCCATTCGGCACGCGCGTCTGGAAACTGGTCTGAAACTCAAGGGCTCGTTGGAGGTGCGATCATGCGCACCTTCTCCCATGCCTCAAAGCCTCCCTGCGGCTCACTAAGGAATTCAGAGTGACCATCTACATAGCCATAAGTCTTAAACCATTTGCCATTAATCTGAATGGCCTCCTTCTCACGAATCGCGATCACAGAAGCCCGGTTGGTGATGCCTGCCAAAGAACCGTGGACAACGATTTCAAACTGATTCGTGTTCATGAGCATGTCTTTGGTAAGTGCATCATCAGCGCTGCCCCAGTATTCTGAAACCTGATTGAACTCCTTTGGTATCTGGTCTTGATTGTCGTTTGCGTACATCAGCAGGCCCAGGACGCGCAGCTTGGCGTCGTTCATTTTTGCAATTGCGACTTGGCGTTGACGTTCGGCTTCAGCGTCGGATGTACCTTGCTTTGCAGCGCTGGTTACTTGCTCAAGTGCCGCCTGTAATTCTCGATTCATCTCCCGCATGTCCTCCAATTCCTTGAGCTGCCTGCGAAGCAAGCCCACTTCGCCCCGCAATCGGAGCAGCTCGCTCTTTTCCTTTTGAAGACGTTCGTTTTCATCAGTGCTGTTGGTTGCGGTAGTCAATGCCGCTTCGCGTTCATCGCCCAATTGACGCTGTGCCGCCGAGAGGTTTTGGTTTTCCATGCGAAGACGGTTGGTTTCGCGTTGCTGCACGAGGTAGGTGCCCGTTCCAGCAACGAGTGCCGAAGCGACGATTGCGGCGATGGATTTGGCGCTGATCCAGTTCATGGTTGTGAGGGTTGAGTGTGTTGCGACGGTTGTGGCGGTTAATGTTCCGGCAAGAGCGACTGCGGTTGAAATCGTGGCGGTCAATCCCACAGGGGCGGCCTGGACGGCGTTGGCGGAGATGACTGCTGCGAGCACGCCCGCGCCGGCAGAGATGCCGCGTTTCGTGAAAGATTCGCGCAAACGTTCAACAGCGCGACTCACACGCCGTTGTGCAGCTTCGTCGCTGATGCCGAGGGCTTGGGCCATCTCGCGGGCGGACTTCCGTTCAAAGTAACGGAGCAGCACGGCATCGCGATCGGGTTCGCTCAACTCGCCGAGCGCGGCGTCGAGATGCGGAGCGATGTGTTCCCATGCTACATCAGGTTCCGTGGAGAGTAATTCATTCATGGCGGCGGCCTCCTGTTCGCGGGCGCGGCGGCGCACTTCGGATCGGACGGCTTTTGAAGCGAGGTTTTGGGCGGTGCGGTGCAGCCAGCCCGACAAGACAGGCCGCTCGACAAGTTGCCGGGCGTTCTGCGCGAGCGCCAAAAACGCGCCTTGTGTCACGTCCTCGGCCAGATGCGCATCGTACACCATCCGCACGGCAGCGGAATAAACGAGATCAACGTGGCGCCGCACCAGTTCGGCGAATGCCGCTTCTGACCTTTGCCCGCTGTAGTTGCGCAACAGTTGTTGGTCCGTCAACTCGTTCATTCATCAGATAGTACCCGCCGTCGCCCAAATCGGACAGGGAACAAGGAAGATGGTTCCGTCCAAAAGAGCGCGAACAATATCTGCAGGACAACGCTTGCCTGCCAATTCGAAATCGCGGAGGAGACTTTCCGCAATTTGTGAAGATTATTTCTGCTTTAGCACCTCGTCCATGCGCGCCAGCATCCGCTGATACATGTCTTTCGTGTATTGGTGGCCGACACCCGGATAGATGACGCTCTCAAATTGCCGTTCCGCATCGTAAAGCTGATACGCACGCCGGACCTTGTCTTCAATGATGTGGATTCCGTCCACCGGCGACCCATTATCGTTTTCGCCACTCAGAAAAAGCATGGGACGTGGAGCGGACAGCGCCACCACGGCTTCCGTATCGAAGTGCTGCAACAAGCCGGGAACGAAATAGTAAATACCATGCGCGTTCAACTTTTGATGCGCGATGAGATTCTGGTAGCGAGTCAGGCAGCAAACTGCGACGCCGACCTTGTATCGTTCATCCAATGCCATTCCCCACCAGGTGCGTGTCGCTCCCATGCTGATGCCGGTGATTCCAATGCGCGTGGCGTCAACTTCGGGACGTGAGCAGAGATAATCCAGCGCCAGCAGGTCGTCGCGCACCATCATTCCCCAGAGCGTACGACCCATCCAGAGATTGAACTTGCTCGCTGCCGATTCACCAGCGCCGTTCTTCTCAGTTGGACCGCCGGGACCGCGACCATTGCGTTCGCCAAAGCAGTAGGCGTCTATGGCCACAACAACATATCCGCGCCTGGCCAGCTCGGGACCGATGGCCACCGGCGTAGCATTCGTTCCAAACAATTCTTCCTTGCCGATGTCGTATTGTCCGCCGTGCCAGTGGCAATAGAGGATGCCGGGCGATTTGCCGGAAACATTCTTGGGAAGCAACACATAGCCCGGGACCATGTCGCCCGCACCGTTGTCGAATTGAAATTTCTCCAGGAGATAATCTTCACGGTCTTCGCGCTTCAATGTTTCGACAGAAAGGTGTTTGGGTCGTGTCGGCAGGTCGCCGAGCAATTTCCACAACTGCGTGCGCAGTTTCTTGCGCTGCTGTTCCCAGGCGGCTTTCGACTCCGGCACGCGGAACTCCGGCACCGGCGGGGCTGCGGCCAGCCATTGTTGTCCACCGGTTTGGTTTGTTTCAGCCATGGCAGGGGTTGTCAGCGCGATGGCCAGCAAGCAGGGTGTGATTCGGCGAAGCAGCAACATAGTTCCTCAATTGTGGATGTCCTGGACATGTTCGTGATATGACTTGCGCGTTTCCTTCGTGAGGCAATGCGATGTCGGTGGCATCATTCTTAATTGTGCGTTCGCAGTCGGCAAGATGAATGCGCAACGAATGTAGCGTCGGGCGTCTCGCCTGCCGTAGAGCCGTGGCTTCCAGCCCGGCGGAAAGAACCTCACACAAAACCAACGCACTTGAGATTTTCATTAGCCTCCAAACATTCGCGAGCCATTCCAGGCGGCGAGACGCGCGCCTTCTACGTCAGGCCAGAGGCCCGACGCTACTTCGCCGCTTGACGCCCGATGGATGTGAACTCATTTTGAAGGCATACAACCCCGATTTTCGGAGCATCATTTATGAAAACCAACGGCAATACTGATCTGACCCCAAGCAATCCCAACAGCGAGATTCCGCTCGTCTCGCGTGAGCCGGAACGCGCAGCAGCAGAAGAACGCAGGAGGACTTTCCCCTACCGCTTCCCGCGGGATCGCCGGCAGTTGGGCGGAAACTTTTCCGTGCAGGAAAATTCACGACGGTTGCTTCGCTATTTTTATTTTGAGCGACGGCTTGCGCAGGCATTGGGTGCATGGACGCTCTCGATTCCAGAATTTGAAGTGAAGCTTGAGACCGGCAGGCACATCTTCTACCACGCCGACGCGGCCAGATTGTTTCGCGAACGCCTGACTGAACAGGAAATGCGCCCGAAGGACATAGATGCTTTTCGCGATGCTGAGATAGACCGGTTTATTGACGAACTCCTCAGTGCCGCCGATGCACCCGAGCTTTTGGTCGGCATCCATCAAGTCATAGGAAGGACGCTTCAAACCACCTACCGCCATCACATTGATAACACCGACCCGATCACGGACGTTCCAACGATTCGCGCAATGAAGCGCATCCTGACGGATTACGAACCGATGCTTGAATGGGCGGAGGGCGCCATCGCGGCCTACATCGAAGGCGGTATTGAAGAGAGCCGGCTGGCGACGTGGCGTTGGCATCTTCAACGACTGTTGGGCAGCATCGGTGGTGCGACGGGTGCGGAGACTCGCAATCCAGAACCCGCGCCATTGCGCATTACGACAAAACCATTCCAACGCGGCACCGTTCCCTTGCGCGATGCCCGCTTCGAGACTTTCAAAAACACGGGCGACTACGACACCGCCGACGGTCAGGCGCGGTTCCCCAAGGACAGCTACGAAAGCCTGCGCCTGCGATTCATCCGCACACAAAGGGACGAAGTGGACGCCATCGAGGCGTTCGGCACATTTCTCTGGGACATTCGCTTCGTGGATTTCCAGGCCGAATACGATCTGGCGCGGGTTACGTGGGACGAAGCCCGGCATACGGAGATTGGCCATCGCGCTTTGCTCGCCTCCGGTTACGATCCGTTCGAGCTGCGGAATCGTCTCACCGGCTCGACCTGTCGCGGGCCGATGGAGCCGGCGTTTGCCATGGCGGAGATCAATCTGTTCGGCGAGGTGGGCGTGCTCAAGACAATCAACGGTCTCATTGACACAGCTCGTGAGAAGGACGATTCGCTGCTGGTTCACATAGCCGACTTCATCCGCTCGGATGAACGCACACACGTTCGCAAAGGCCAGCATATCCTGAAGTGCATGACCAAACTCGGCTCGCAGGAACTGGAACTCAAGACCCGCGAACTTTTCACCGAATGCCTCGTCAGTCTTGGCGCAGTCAAGGCGGACATGGATTTGTTTGTCGTCTCTCGCGAGGATATTGAGCATCTGGTGGGTGAGTAAAATGCTTGTGGTGCAGGAGCAGGCCATGGAAGTTCAATTGGCATTTGGCGCGGAGAATTTCTAGATTCCCTGCGCGATGACTTCCCGCGAACGCGTGTTGACGGCCCTGGCCCACCAGCAACCAGACCGGACACCGCGCGATTTCTGGGCCGAGCCGCCCGCGTTGAATCGCTTGTTCCAGCACCTCGGCCACACGGACCACGATCGGTTGCTGGACGATCTGGGCATAGACATCGCGCACCTCGAAGCGCCTCCCACAGCGGAACGCCCTCTCAGCGACGGCATCTTCCAGAATTTCTGGGGCGAGCGGTTCATCTATCAAACCACGCCGTGGGGACCGATGCGCGAGGATGTTCCCGGCGCGCTGGCTGACGCGAAATCCTTCGCCGATCTGGAAGCCTTCGACTGGCCCACGCCGGACTGCTTGGACCGCTCGCAACTGCGGGAACAGTGTCGGCGTCACGAACGACGGGCGCTGCTCTATGGCTTTGCCGATGTCTGGCAACGGCCCGCACTGGTGCGGGGGTGGGAAGGCATGTTCATGGACATGGTGGAGCGGCCCGACTGGGTACATTTCCTCAGCCGCAAATTCACCGATTTCTACCTGGAAGATTACACCCGCGCGGCGGAACTCACGGACGGGCGGATTGATCTTTACCTGCTCATCAGCGACCTCGGCAGCCAGCGGGGGCCACTCATCTCAAAGCCCATGTTCGAGCAGTTCGTCGCGCCGTACCTGAAGGAGATGATTGATTGCATCCATGCGTTGCGCGGACGGGTGCTGTTTCATAGCTGCGGCGCGATCAACGCCTTTATCCCGCGCCTGATTGAACTGGGCGTGGATGTGCTCGATCCGATTCAACCGGTCGGCCCCGACATGCAGCCCGGGTCGTTGAAGGCGGCGTATGGCCGGCAACTCAGTTTTCACGGCGGAATTGATATGCAGCACTTGGTGCCGCATGGGACGACTGACGAAATTACGGCAGAGTCACGCCGCTACTGCGAATTGCTCGGGGCCGGCGGCGGCTACATCCTTGGCCCGTCCCACTTGTTCCAGCCCGATGTGCCGCCGGAAAACATTCTGGCGGTTTATCGAGGGTAAGACTCGGCTCTGAGTAATGCGTAGGAAAAGGGCCGAAATAAATGGATTAAATCCGTGATTATTTTTGGTCCTTCTTCGGAAATAAAACTGTGCCCATGCCGTTGGTGAGAATATACCAACGTTGATCATACTCCTGGTCTATCGGATACTTGAGCGCTATCAACCAATCACCGTATTCGCTCGGCTTGAGTCGCAAGCTGGTGGTTGGTACAACTTCGTAACGCTCCAGCATAGCTTCCGAAACGGGTGATTCGAAGAAGGGTTTCAGCTTTGAAAGGTCGGTCGGGAATTCTTCCTTGTTTGACTCAAGAAACTTTGTCAACGCCCCTTGCACCTTGCTCAAGAACGAATTCTCTGCGTGGGAGCGTAGCTTGCTAAAGGCCCGACGATAATCGTCTTCAGTTTCGATTAAGTTTTGGGAAACATTGAGCCAATCTTTTGTTGTCAGAAGTTCCATTTCTGGGATTTTTGCATCCGGTTTCTGATCCAATGCTTCTTTAAGGTGGTTGGCGCGACCTAGCCACGAAGCTGCCTCGAAGTTTATTGAAGCCGGTGATCGTTCCTGCAATTCATTTTTCAGGCGGGTGAGATCGCCTCGCAGCTTTGGAAGTTCGTATGCACTTCGCTTCAACTGTTCATTCTCTTCGCGCAATCCAGCAATCTGATTGGTCGCGACGTGCAACGCTTGATTCACCAAATTGAGTTGATCAACTAGTGGCATTTGTTGCTGTTGCAGCGTTTCAACTTGGTTGCGCAAGTTTGAAGCCTGCCTCGCTTCGTAGATTCCTGCGCCGGCGACAACAGCGAGCGCGGTGGCAACGATAGTTTTTTGCAAGGTTGTCATGGCGATAGTTTGGATTGCAGTGGTGGCGGTCGTGGCGAGAGATGTTCCCGCCAGCGCGGTGGTCGAAAGTGTGGTAGCCAAACCGGCGGGCGCAACGGGGGCGGCGTTGGTTGAAAGCACGGTGGAAAGAGCGACGGCGGTGGTGGTCACGCCCCGGCTCGTGAGTTGGGTGCGCAGCCGTTCCAGCGCGCGGCTCACCCGTTTCTGTGCGGCATCGTCACTGACGCCAAGGGCCGCGCCAATCGCGCGGAAGTCGTGGCTTTTGAAAAAGCGCAACAGCAGCGCATCGCGGTCTTCGTCGCTCAAATCCGCCATCGCTTCGTCGAGGACGGGTTGCACGCGTTCCCATTCGGGCGCGGTTTCGGAAGCGGGGTCGAAGTGTTGCATAGCGTGCCTTTCACGGGCCTGCCGCCGGCGGTCGTCGCGCAACTGATTAAGCGCGAGAAAGCGCGTGCTGCGGTAAAGCCAGCCGAGGAGGGAGGTTTCCCCGGTCAGTGTTCCGGCGAGCGGTTGGGCCTTGCGCGCGAGGTCGGTGAAAACGCTTTGGGCGATGTCGTGCGCCAGATCGGGCGAACTGACCTGGCGCAGAGCGGAAGCATAAACCACATCCGCGTGGCGGCTGACAAGTTCGCGGAAGGCGGCTTCGTTGCGATGTTCCGCGTAGTCGCGCAGCAGTTGGGCATCGGTCTGTTCCAGCATCTCACCTATTAAACAACCGCCGCTGGCGAAATCCGACAAAGTATTTTCAAAATGCAATCAGCGTAGCGTCGGGCCTCTGGCCTGACGTAGAGGGCGTGCGTCTCGCCGCCCGGAATGGCCCGCGATTTTGTCGCGGTTGTTGAGGTATTCAAATGCCCATTTGCCTATCACGCGTGTTCCGCCGAGCGGGACGCCCGGCTCTACGGCAGGCAGGATGCCCGCCACTACGAGCCAGTGTCGGGCCTCTTCTTATTACGGCATTGGCATTCGCTCAAACTGGGACGGGTCAAACAAGGTCCTCACTCCAAGTGGGGCTGTGTTTACTGAACCTAGTGCCACACGACCCTCGCGGATTTGGAGATGAGCGAAGCCGTCGCGATGTCGCTCGTAAATATCTCCGTGCGTTGTGAGCACTTCGTCCTGCCAGTCCGCCGGCCACATGCCCAGCCCTCGATAGTAGTGATGCCCGTTGCGTTCGACATGTTCGATGCCGAGCAACGCCATCATCGCCAGATCCTGAAGCAACGCCACAGGGCCGAGGTTGCATAAATCCTCGCCGGTCAGCAGAACCTTGCGACCTTGTCGCCGATGTTTTTCGAGCAGGCAGGCATTGGCGATTCCTTTCACGATGCCTTTGCAATTTTTGTGGCTCGTGCCCGCGTAACCAAGCGCGAGCGCCCGTGGCAGATCGCCCACCGCGCCATCCGACTCGTCGATAATTAGCGGAGGCCGGCCGTGCCATGCGCCCAAGGCCTTGCCGGTATCATCGCTCAATGCGTGGTCGCGATGAACGGGTTGCTCGATCACGATAATCCGCTGCCACAGTTCGCGCAGGTTGGGCTCGCCCGCTGCCATTTTCCAAAATTCGCGGAATGCGTCGAAACTCTTGAAGTTCTCATTGCCGTCCAACGTGACAAAGAAGTTACCTTTGGTTTCACGCATCAGAAGGCGGTTCAGTTCGCGCAACCGGGCAAAGTCGCGTGCGGGATCGGCGAACAGTTTGACCTTGAAGTAGCGCAGGCCGTACTCGCGAATGGAGCTTTCCAGGTCCTGTGGCAGACCGTCGTTCACGCGCTCGTCGGCAGGAATATCCGCAGGGGACAACGCATCGCCCAAGCCGATTGTGTGGCGCACAAAGCACGAAGCCAGCGGCGTCGCGGGCAGGAGGTCATGCGGCTGTGCATCGCCCAACTCGTCGTAAATCTCGCCAAGGCGCAGGGCGAGCCTGTTTGACGCCACCATGCAATGCAATGGTTCGCCCGCGATACGGCACAGACCGTCGAGAACTGCGCGTTCAACGAGACTCACCCCAAGATTCGCCAGCAACGGCGCGATGTGTCGCGTGACGGCCCACTCGCTTTGCTGGCGGTACAACTCCCGCCAGAAATCGAAATAAGAGCGTGGATTCTGCGCGATCTGCTCCGCGAGTTGCGCAGCGTGGTTGATGACTTCGAGCATTTCCGGCAAGTCCTGGTCAAAAGTGGTTGTAGGATTCTTCGTGAACCACTTTGGTGGCAGGCCCTCGGCACTGAGCCCCATGGAAGATTTTCCAGCTACCGTCACGGTTGTCCTGACGAACAGGTGCGGCACATCCGTCATGCTCGCAATGCCATAACGAAACGGAAACCGCGTGCAGGTGTGTCGCACGAAAAACTCGAATGGTGAGACAGTGAAGAGATCGGTCATGTGCGTCAGTTTCGTCCAAGATACAAATCACGCCCCTTGACTAGTGCGGCAATCTTCCGATCGGCCACGCTGCGTTTGAGCATCCAGAAGCCGCAATCTGGATGCACGTAGCGCACACGGCCAGCGCCCAAAGCTCTTTCCGCGCGCTCGATTGCTTTGGCGATTTCCTCTGGCGTCTCGATGTGGTTCGCTTTGATGTCCACCACACCGAGACCGATGCCGAGGCGGGCGTCCACGTCCTTGAGCGCTTCCAGATCAGAAGCCGGACGATGAGCGAGTTCGAGCACGAGGTGATCGGCGTGCAGGCTGTTGAGAAATGAAATCATCGCGGACCAATCACCCTTTTGAATCGTCTGCCCGCCGTAGTTGCCGAAACAGAAATGCACGGCCTTGGTCGCCTTTACCGCATCCAGCACCCGATTGATGGCCTCTGCGGCAAGTGGACCGTCTGCAGGATTTCCAGGAATGTTCGCCTCGTCCACCTGAACGCAGGCGCAGTTCAGGTCGGCCATTTGAGCCGCGAGCGCATCGGCTATCGCAAGAGTGAGTTTCGCAAAATCCCGATAGTGCTCGTCGAGCAATGTGCGGGCGAGCATGTAGGGACTGGTGAGCGTGAACTTGAACGGGCCGCCCGCCACGCTTGCGGCGCGGGCGCAATCTTCGGGAAGGTTCAAAACACCTTCGGTTATCGGGCCTATGACGACCGCAGCGGGCTTGCTGCGAAAGCTCATTTCCTTTCTGGCTCGAAATGCCGTTGTATCGGACCGGCCAACTTCGCGTCGCACACCGCCGAACTTGTGAACAAAGTACTCTATCATTCCATTGGTGTCGGGATGATTGACGTCGAAGCGGTAAAGTTCGCCGTCGGTGGGGAGATCAATGCCGGCACGACGTTGCAAATCAAACACCACACGCGTGGCGTCCAGCAATGCCTGCTCGCTCGGCAGTGCCGCAAGCCAGTCCGGGACCGGATATGAACCGACGGTGGTGGTGAGTATGCGTGGTACGTTGCTCGGGTTCAGCATGACCCTTGACTAGCTGTCAGATGATTTTATGTCAATCCTGCGCGGCGCGCCCGAGTGACTGGAAGCGCCGCGCAACTGGATTCGTCCGAGTGTTGGAGTTCAAGCTTTAGCTTGTTCACATCAACCAGTCCCCGCTCTGACACGCTAAAGCGTGAACTCCAACATAAACCGCCGCGTACTCTCTGCCTCACGCTGCATACATATTCTTCAGATGCTTGCTTTTGATCAATACCTGGAGCATTCCATCATCATGCGTTTGGCGAAAATCTGGTTTTCGATGTTGTGCTCATGTTCGTTGACAATCTGGGCGGCAGAGAATCCCCCGGCATTTCCACCCGACCCGGATCAAGTTCTCGAACGAACCTGTTTTCAAACAGCGTCGCCATGGAGCAGTGCGGGAAATCTCCGTTCGGATGTTGCGATTGTTTATGGCATTGATCCCGGCCTGCCTCAACGCATCAAGACCTGGCGCGATCGTGGTTATCGCATTCATCTCATGACGGGCGTGTCGTGGGGTGAATATCAGGATTACCTCTACGGCAGATTTGACGGCATCAATCATGAAGACGAAGCGCAAACCGAACGGAACGGCAAGAAGATCAGCCACGGTGGCGATGTTTATTACATGTGCCCCGGCACGAATTTCGGGAAGTTCCTTTGTGTGGGCGTGCAACGCGCTCTCGATGCAGGCGTGGAGGCAGTGCATCTGGAAGAGCCCGAGTTCTGGGTGCGTGGCGGTTATTCTGAAGGATTCAAACGCGAGTGGCGTGCGTTCTACGGTGAAGATTGGCAAGCACCGCACAGTTCCGTGGATGCCCAGTGGCGCGCATCCAAGTTGAAATATTTTCTTTATCGCCGCGCCTTGCAGCAGGTCTTCGATCATATCCAGGCTTACAACCAGCGCACGGGTCGCAAGGTTCGTTGCTACGTGCCCACGCACAGTCTGCTGAACTACGCGCACTGGCGCATTGTCAGCCCCGAATCCAGTCTCGCCCGGCTGAACGGTTGTGACGGTTACATCGCACAGGTCTGGACCGGCACGGCGCGCACGCCGAACCGATTTCGGGGAGAACTGCGTGAGCGCACGTTTGAGACTGCGTTCCTTGAATACGGCGCGATGCAGAATCTCGTCCGTTCCACAGGACGGCGCGTGTGGTATTTGAACGACCCGGTGGAGGACAATCCGGATCACGACTGGGAGGATTACCGGGTAAATTGGGAATCCACGTTAATCGCCTCGCTGTTCCAACCGGAAGTCCGGCATTATGAAGTTGCGCCCTGGCCTGAGCGGGTTTTTGGCGGAACCTATCCGCGCAAAGGCAAACCCTCCGAGCGCGAACCCATCCCGCCCGCCTATGCCACCGAACTCCAAACGGTGATGAATGCTCTCAACGACATGAACCAGTCGCGCGTGGAATGGGATTGCGGGACAACAGGGCTGGGCGTGCTGGTGAGTGATTCGCTGATGTTTCAACGTGGCGACCCGACGCCGAGCGATCCGCACTTGAGCCATGTTTACGGGCTGGCGCTACCGTTGTTGAAACGCGGTATGCCCGTAACCCCCGTCCAGCTCGAAAACCTAACCGTCGCAAACTACCTCGATGGCTTTCGTCTGCTGCTGCTCAGTTACCACGGCCAGAAGCCGCTCAGTCCTGAAGTTCATAAACCATTGGTGCAGTGGGTTAAACGCGGTGGAGTGCTCGTAGTGGTGGATGACGATACCGACCCTTACAACCGCGTGCGCGAATGGTGGAACAGCGACGGGCAACACTACGCGACTCCCCGTGAACACTTGTTTGAGCAACTCGGCATTGCAGACAGCAATGCGGTTTCGGAGGGCGGGTTTGCGAAGGCAGGCAAAGGAAGCGTGGTTTGGCTGCGCGAGAGTCCTGCGAAACTCGCGGCCAGCGCCAGCGGTGATGAATCGCTGCTTCAAGTCGTAAAGCAAGCTGCGTCGCGCGCAAAACTGAAATGGCGGGAGACCAACCACCTTCTCCTCCGACGCGGGCCATATCTGATCGCCGCCGGACTTGATGAGTCTGTGTCTGGCGAGTCCAAGGAATTGCATGGCCGGTTCGTAAATCTGTTTGATCCGCAATTGCGTTTCACCGAAACGGTAAACCTCACTCCGGGTTCACGTTGTTTCCTGCTCGATCTAAAAGCTGTGTGTGGTGATAAACCGCGCGTGCTGGCCTCGGCCTGCAAAGCCCTGCCAAAAAGCAAGAGTGGCAACAGCCTCGTGCTCACCGTGGAAGGCGTTGGCGGCACACCGGCGATTATTCTTCTGCATGCATCGAAGCCGCCAAGCTCGATCACTCTCGCGGGTCAAGTGGTCAAGGACTTTGAGTATTCTGCGACCGAGAAACTTCTCTGGCTTCGTTTCCCAAACGAAACCAGTCCGCGGGAACTGAAGGTGCAATTTTGAATACTCCAACAGAGCTTGAAGCGGCCAACCGGACGATTGCGCTGCAGTTGTAGAAAATTCGTTGTTGAGTTTGGAAGCCGCCCCGACTTTCATCGCACATCGCATGAGCATCAACCTGGATTTTTCGGGAAAAGTCGCATTGATCACGGGCGCGTCGCAAGGCATCGGTGCCGAGATGGCCCGGCGCTTCCACGCCGCAGGGGCGACCGTTGTTCTTAACCATCCCGATGTCGGCACCGCGCGCGCGGATGCTGAACAACTGGCGGCAACGCTTAATGCTTTGCGCCCCGACAGCGCCTCCGCCTGGGCAGCGGATGTGTCCAAAGCCGGCGCCGTGCAAGGAATGATGCAGGACTTGCGGGCAAAACATGCCGGTATTGATTTCCTGATCAACAACGCAGGAATTCTCCGCGACCACACCCTGGCCAAGATGACGATTGAAGATTGGCAGGCGGTGGTGGATGTGAATCTCACGGGCGTTTTTCTCTGCTGCAAGTTTGGCCTGGAAATCATGCGGGACGGCGGGGCGATTGTGGGTCTCGGGAGCATCTCGGCATTCCATGGCTCGTTCGGTCAGGCGAACTACGCAGCGGCGAAAGCAGGTGTGCAAGCAATAATGCGTGTGGTCAGTCGCGAGGCAGCGAAGCGCGGCATCCGTGCAAACGCCATTGCGCCTGGTGTGATCGCCACCGCAATGACGGCAACGATCCCCGAAAATATTCGAATGGAAATGGTGAAGAACATTCCGCTCGGGCGGCTCGGCTCACCCTCCGAAGTGGCAGACGTGGCATTGTTCCTCTGTTCGCCACTGGCTTCCTACGTGTCTGGACAAACCATCGAGGTGAACGGCGGCTGGCGGGGATAAGAAGCCCATCGATGAATGACTCATGCATTCAGCAAGCAGACCGATAGGTATTCCGTGAAATTAAAGCGCAACACTCTTTGGATAGTATCAGGCTCTTTAGCGTTCTTGATCGGCTTGTGGTTGTTCTTGGTTCGCGACAGCAACGATTTTGAGTTCGAAGGAAAACGGTTGAGCGTGTGGTTTGTGCAGCTTCGCGACGCGCGTACAACTGGCCAGGCCGAAATTGCGAAGGACGCATTCCGAAAAGCTGGCGCTACGGCGGTTCCTTTCCTGGTCGATCAATTGCGTAGCCGGGAATCCCGCTGGAAAAAGAAGTACACGGATTTCTATTTCGCAAGGTCACAACGATTGCCTGGATGGGTGCAAACGCGCTTGCCCGTGCCGAGTCCGGATCGGACCGCCGCAAATCGATGGGCAGCAGCGAACACTCTTGGCCTCTTGGGAGATTCGGCAAAACCTGCCGTTGCCGATCTCGGTCGAGCATTAATTGACGATTCGCAGTTTGTCGCTTCACAAGTCGCGGACGTCCTGCGAAGGCTCGGCCCCGTTGCTCACGATGCACTGCCTATGGCACTGACCGCGCTTTGTGCCACCAATCAACTGGTTGGAGATAGCGCCGCGAGAGTCATCTCCAGCATAGCCCGGGACGCGCCCGACGTTAGGCCGCAGCTCTTGAAACTACTGGGGAAAGAAGACGAAGTTAAAGTAAGGGTGTTGCGAGTTCTTTCTGCGCTCGGCTCGGTTACCGCCTCCGATCAAAGAAGGATTGAAACGCTCCTGGCCTCGACGAATACATACGTGCGTTTTGCCGTAGTCATGACGCTCTGGGACATTGTTCCATCTCGTCAAATCGAATTGCAACCGCGATTTGAGGAGTTCATCACCGGCAACGACAAGCAAATGCGCGAGTCTGCTGCGGACCGGTTGGTTCGAATGCAACCACTGACAACGAAAGGGGCAGAACTCATTGGTTCAGTAATTCAAGATGGAAGTGACAACTTCTGTTGGACGGCGTTTTCAACGATGGCAAAGCGAGGTCGCGAAGTCACAAATGCCATTCCCGTAATGGTCATGGGATTGACGGCCGCGAATCCTCGGGTTGCAGCAAAGGCGGCGGAAGCATTGGGAAATGTCGCAGGACCGGATAAGGAAGTTCTCGATGCGCTGAAGCAAGCCCAACATCATGAGGAATTCATGGTTCGTGATGCAGCAAATGCAGCCATTCAAAAGATTCAATCCAGGCTGGATTGAATTGGGGCAGGCAAGCGCACTCTTTCGCTCAAACTAGAAGCGGCTGGATTACTTCGCCGCTGACATCTGTCAGGCGATAATCACGTCCCTCAAAGCGATAGGTCAGTTTGGTGTGATCAATGCCCAGGCAGTGCAGCATCGTCGCGTGGAAATTATGAACGCTGACAGGGTTCTCGGTGATGTTGTATCCAAAATCATCTGTAGCACCGTAAACCAGACCCGGCTTGGTTCCGCCGCCATCCATCCAGAGCGAGAAATATCGCGGGTGATGGTCGCGACCAAAATCGTCCTTCTTGATTTCACCCTGTGAATAGGCCGTGCGTCCAAACTCACCGCCCAAATCAGTAGCTTGTCATCAAGCAGGCCCTTCGCCGGGAGTGTCTTCGTCGCCTCCGTTTCATTTTCTCTTCGTGCGCCGTTTCATTGATTGCGTCGTGGCCAGCGCATCGCGCAGAACAGGAATTGTCAGTAGATCCTTGGCGCGGTTCGCGGCGATTTTACTGGCGAGAATCCGCTCCAGCGAAAGCACCATGAGCTTTTGACGGCCCAGGGGAATTTCAACGCAGTTCCTGCTCTCTTCGGCGAATGTTCCCAGGCCGTCCATGCGCAGAACGATGTCGAAAAGTTCCGCGCCCGCGCCCGCGATCATCGGCGGATTGAAATTGCCGGGCGGCACATAAGCCGCGCCAACTTCCTGCAACGCACTGGAGATTTTCGGTTCGCCGAGGTTTTCAAACCAGAGGTCAACGTCCTGCGTGACAACTGGAGCACCTTGAAGCGTGGCGGCGGAAAGCCCGACGATCATGAACCTTACCTTGCGTTTCAACAAAACACCCAGCAGGCGAAGTTCACTTTCTGTAAATGGCAGTGGCGCGGCCACGGATCAAGCTCCTTTGCAATCGTTCCAAGGGTGGTTGCTCCAGCAAAATCAGGGTGTGACGGACGTTGTCAGGATCGGCGTGAGGATGGGCGGCCAGAACTTTTTCAACACGGGCTGACAAACGAAGCGCCCAGCGTTTGGCTTTGGCCACGTTGCTGATTTGAACGCGTTGTTTCATGCAGGCATCGGGAGCTTAAGCGATTTCTCAAAACTTGTCACCGGCATTTCCAAACAGTGTTTCCAACAGTGCGTTCCTCAAGCCAGCAGTGGTTTTACCACGTCGCCGCTGACATCTGTCAGGCGATAATCACGTCCCTCAAAGCGATAGGTCAGTTTGGTGTGATCAATGCCCAGGCAGTGGAGCATCGTCGCGTGGAAATTGTGAACGCTGACAGGATTCTCGGTGATGTTGTATCCGAACTCATCGGTTGCACCGTAAACCAGACCCGGCTTGGTTCCGCCGCCTGCCATCCAGAGTGAGAAACATCGCGGGTGATGGTCGCGGCCAAAATCATCCTTCTTGATCTCGCCCTGTGAATAAGCCGTGCGTCCAAACTCGCCGCCCCAGATCACGAGTGTTTCGTCGAGGAGTCCGCGCTGCTTGAGATCCTTGATCAACGCGGCGCTGGCCTGGTCGGTATTCTTGGTCTGGGTCTTGACGCCGTTGGGCAAACCGCCGTGATGATCCCAGTCCCGATGGCAAAGTTGGATGAATCGAACACCGCGTTCGGCCAGACGTCGCGCCAGGAGGCAATTGTTCGCGTAGGAAGCCTTGCCCGGCTCCGCGCCATACATCTCAAGAATTTCCTTCGGCTCCTTCGCGATGTCCACCAGCTCTGGCACGCTCGTTTGCATGCGGAACGCCAGTTCGTAGTTGTCAATGTGCGTGGCAATCGCCGGATCGCCGAGCGCGCCGAGTTGTTTGCGATTCAGTTCCTGCATCGCATCAATCAACTGCCGTCGCACCTTGCCGTTCACGCCGGGAGGATTGGAAACATAAACCACCGGATCGCCCTGGTTGCGAAACTGCACGCCCTGATAGTTGGCGGAGAGAAAACCGTTGCCCCAGTAGTGTCCCTGCAACGCCTGACCGCCGCTGCCGCTGGTGAGCACCACGAACGCCGGCAGATCCGCATTCTCGCTTCCCAAGCCGTAGGCCAGCCACGCGCCCATGGTCGGCCGGCCGGGTTGTTGATTGCCCGTGCCCATGAACGTGACCGCCGGATCGTGGTTGATCGGCTCGGTGAACATGGACCGGATGATGGTGATGTCGTCCACGATGCCGCCGATGTTCGGCAACAAGCTGCTCAATTCGACACCTGATTTGCCATAGCGTTTGAATTCAAACGGCGAACCTACACAACGCAACACCGTCTGTCCCGCCGTCATGCCCGTAATCCGCTGGCCCATGCGGACGCTGGGCGGAAGTTCAATGCCGGTCATCTCCTTCAGCTTCGGTTTGGAATCGAACAGATCGAGGTGTGAAGGCGCGCCGGATTGAAACATGTAGATGACGCGTTTGGCCTTGGCGGGATGGTGCAGCGTTTTGAGCGCGCCCCTGGATTTCAAACCACCGCCCGTTTCGGCGCCGAGCAATCGTGGGTTCAACAGCGAGGACAACGCGAGCGCGCCAAGTCCGGTGGTGCTACGGGAAAGAAACGCCCGACGGCTGAGCGTCCTCTGGATCTCGTCTTGGAAATTCATGGCAGCTATTTGGTGATGGTCTCGTTGAGGTTCAACAGCACGTTGGCCACGGCGGTCATTGCGGCCAGCTCGGCGGTATCCGCCTGCTTGGACAATGGCGATTCACCGACCTTCAGCAAAGCTTTCGCGGCTTCGGAATCCTGTCGGAAGCTGGCGAGTTGCTGCGTGTAGGTCTTCTGCAATACCGCGATTTCGTCCGGCTGCGGCTTGCGACCGAGCGTATGTCGGAATGCGAGCACCAGACGTTTGTTCGTATCCTTGGGTTCTTCCCGCAACACTCGTTCGGCAAGACCGCGTGCGGCTTCCACGTAAGCAGGATCATTCATGAGCACCAAAGATTGTAACGGCGTCTGAGTGCGCTGGCGGAGGAAGGTGCAGACCTCGCGGCTGGGCGCATCGAACGTGGCGAACGAGGGATAGTGCGCCGAGCGTCGCCAGAAGACATACAGGCCGCGGCGATACAAAGCGTCCCCGTGGTCCTGCTCGAACTTCGAGTCAGTGCCGTCCCAAATGCCGGGCGGTTGGTAGGGCTTTACGCTGGGGCCGCCAATCTTGCCGTTCAGCAGGCCAGCCACGGCGAGCGCGTTGTCGCGCACGAATTCGGCGTCGAGTCGCTCGCGCGGGCCACGCGTAAAGTGCCGATTGTAAGGATCGCGTTCCAGCTTCTCGGGCGTGACCGCGGCGGACTGCCTGTAGGTGGCGCTCGTCACGATCAAGCGGACAAGTCCTTTGACGTCCCAAGCGCCGACCGACCCTGGCGTTGAATCCCGTCGTGCCTTTCGCGTCGGTTCGCTGCCGTCGCGGAACTGCACCGCCAGCCAGTCGAGCAATTCCGGGTGGCTCGGCCATTCACCCTGGGAGCCGAAGTCGTTGATTGTTTTCACCAGCCCGGTGCCAAAGAACACCGACCAGTAACGATTCACCGTGACCCGTGCCATCAGCGGATGTTCCTTGGCGACGAGCCAGCGTGCCAGCGCCAGCCGGTTCGTCGGTCCTGCAGGCAGAGGCGGCAGAATGGCTGGCGTGCCGGGCGTGACCTTTTCTCCCTTGGTGCGGAAATCACCCCGTACGAACACGAAGGTATCGCGCGGCGGGTTCATTTCCTCCATGATCAACGTCGTGGGAATCGTCTTGTAGAATTCTTCCTTTCGCTTTCTGGCTTCTGCCAGCGCAGCGTCGGATCGCAAGTAATCCACCGCGTAGTTCTCCTTGTAGAATCGTTGGAGTTCACTGCGTTCGTCGTCAGTACGGTTGCCGCGGGACTTGGCGACGAGCGGGAGGTAGCCATTCAAAGTGAGCGAACGCGCGTCCTCGACCGTGAGTGCTCGTTGATAGAGGCGGACATCATCCACCAAACCCTTGATTGTCGCTTCGCCGTTCCGCGCACCAACACGCAGTGATTCGTTGTTCGCGATCGTGGCGGTCAGGTTGTCTTTCTCGATCTCGACTTCGCGGTCGCGGCCGTTTACGAAAAGTTTCACTCCGGATGCTTTTCCGGAGCCATCGTGAGTCGCCAACACGTGCAACCACTGGTTCTTTGGAAACTTGTCCTTCGACCGAATCTTCAACGCATTATCCGGCCAGGTGTTGATCAGATGCACCTGAAACTTTTCCTCCGAGAAAAAGAGATCGAATCCGCGAAAGCCCGGTGACTTCTCGATCCTGCTCAACACCGCGCCGTCACCATCAAGTTTTACCCACGCGCCGTAACTGAAGGCATTGGTGCGCTCGAAACCGGCGAGCGATCCAAAGTTCACGTGTGCTTTGCCGTCGAGCTTGAGCGCCTTGCCGAGGCGACCGTCCACAAACTCCGGCTTCTCGGCGTCCAAAATCTTTCCTTCTGCTGATGCGGGCGCCGAGATGACTGCCAAAGAATCATCGAATGATAGTGTGGCAACCAATCCTTCCTCATTCAATTTGGGAGCGGGCTTGGCGTTGGTTTCGAGTTCCCATTTTTCCTGTGTCTCGCCCAGTTCATTGGAACGATCCAACAACGTCTTCTCGGCGTCCTTCAACGTAAAGTCCGCTTCCACGAACTTCAATGCCTGATCCGACGTCGGCACGGGGAGGCGTGGCGGCGGGTTGTCGGTGCGAATGCGGTCCAGGCCTTTTTCGGGCACGTTGTGAAAGAACGCATACATTCGGTAAAACTCTTTCGTCGTCAACGGATCATATTTATGATCGTGACATTCCGTGCAGCCCACCGTCAGGCCCAGCCACACGGCGCCAACGGTGGTCACGCGGTCAGCGACGTACTTGTTGAGATACTCATCGGGATCCGCGCCCCCTTCGTCGTTGGTCATGTTGTTGCGGACGAAGCCAGTCGCGACGCGTTGCGATTGGGTGGGCTTGGACAACAGATCGCCGGCGAGTTGTTCCACCGTGAACTCGTTGTAAGGTTTATTGTCGTTGAAAGCCTTGATGACCCAATCCCGCCAGAGCCACATGAAGCGGACGCCGTCAAAGTGATAACCGCTGGTGTCGGCGTAGCGTGAGAGATCCATCCAGTTCTGTGCCATCCGCTCACCGTAATGTGGAGACTTCAGCAACCGGTCCACAAGTTTCTCGTAAGCATCGTGTGACTTGTCAGCGAGGAAAGCATCAACCTCCGCGATCGTTGGCGGCAAACCTGTGAGATCAAGCGTGGCGCGGCGGATCAGCGTGGCCTTGTCCGCTTCAGGATTCGGCTTGAGCTTTTCCTTTTCGAGCCGGGCGAGGGTGAAATAATCAATCGGGTTGCGCGGCCACTTGCGATCATCCACTGCGGGCAATGCAGGTCGCTCCGGCGGAATAAATGACCAATGCTTTTTCCATTGCGCGCCTTCCTGCACCCATCGTTTCAACAATGCGATCTGTTCCGGCTTGAGCGGCTTGTTGTGTTTGGGCGGCGGCATGACTTCTTCAAGGTCCGCTGAAGAAATACGCTCCACCAACGTGCTGTTTGTCAGATCACCCGCCACCAAGGCGTGATTGCCCGACTTGAGTTCCTTGAACGCCCCTTCCTGCATGTCCAGTCGCAGACCGGCCTTGCGCTTGTTCTCATCCGGTCCGTGACACGCGTAGCAATGCTCTGAGAAGATGGGCCGGATGTCGCGGTTGAAATCAACCTTCGCAAGGTTGGTTGTTGATTTCGCAGCCACCGGTGACGAAACGAGGCAGGCCGACAAAACGGCCAGCAACAGACAAAATGATCGGGCGATACGTTTCAGCAACATAGGGCTGAGACTGACACTACTAACTCAGAAGCCGCTTTACAACCCCGCCATGAAGTTTTGCCATGAAGTTTGTTCGCTGGTTGTGGTCAGAATTCTTCAATCGCGAATGGATATTGAAAAGAGATGGATGCAAGGACCACATAGTCACATGAATTGAGAAGCATTAAGAGCCTTCAATACCTTGACGTACGGACGGTGGAAAATATGCTGTGGCTCATGCGGAAAACCTTCCTTTCTCTGCGCTCTCTTTCACTGGTGTTAGTCGCAACGACCACACTCACTGTCCTGGCATCTGCCACTGAATTCGAGGAGTCCCGCTGGATTGCGCCCCCTGCCGATCGCGCAACAAACGCCGCCTGCCCGATCTTCCGCAAGGAGTTCGTCCTTGATCGCAAGCTGCGCAGTGCGACTTTGCGGATCATCGGATTGGGGGATTACGATGTACGTGTGAATGGACGGCGACTCGCCGCCACCGGTATCAATCAACCATGGTCACAGTATGAAAAGACTCTTTATTACCGCGACTTCGATCTTTCATCCCAGCTTGTGTCCGGAACGAACTGCGTGGGGGTGATGCTTTTCAATTCCTTCTGGCACAATCCCAATGCCCCCACTGGTCGCTACAACAAGGGCGGGCCGCAACGTGCGGTCACCGAGCCTTATTTGTTGTGTGCCGAAATCACATATACCAACCCGGACGGTTCCGTATCCCGCATCGGTGCAGATGTTTCATGGCGTACCACAGATGGGCCGATCACTTTCTCACACATATTCGCGGGTGAAGATTTTGATGCGCGTCGCCAGTTGCCGGGTTGGGATCGTGCCGGATTTGATGACCGCTCGTGGCAACCCTCACGTGAAGCCGACGCGCCAAAGAGCAAGCTTGAGCCGCAATCCTGGCCGAACATTTCAGGATTCGAACATCAAACGCCGGTTTCCGTGAGTGCAACTTTGACGAATGCTTTTCTCTTCAGCTTTTCTCAAAACATGGCGGCGCAGTTGCGGGTTGAATTGGACGGTGGCAAATCAGGTGATCGCGTAAGCTTCCGCTGCGGTGAACACAAGAAAGACGGTGACCGGTTGTTTGGCGGATACATCGTTGGCTGCGAGATCGTCACGGATGGAAAGCCGCTGACGCATCAATGGAGTTCGTTTTATCTCGGCATGCAGTTTGTTGAGGTCACAGGCGCCGTGCCGGTCGGCCACGCCAATCCCCAGGGATTGCCTGTTATTCGCCGGATGGAACTCGTGAATGTTCGCGCAGGATTGCCTGAGGTTGGTACATTCCACTCTTCGAGCGAAATCTATAATGGCACGCACAGGATCATTGATGCCGCCATGCGCGCGAACATGAGCTGGGTGATGACTGATTGTCCGCACCGCGAGAAACTTGGCTGGCTCGAATGTTCCTACCTGCTGGCCCCGAGTTTTGAATATCGTTATGACACGCGTCAGTGGTTTTCAAAGATTGCGCGCGACATCCGCGATACACAGGAGACGAGCGGGCGCGTGCTGACCGTGGCACCGGGTTATCCGGCTGGAAAATTCCCAGGTGATTTCAACTGGACGGTCGAATGGGGTGCAGCTGCGGTCATGCTCCCGTGGTTGCACTACGAGTGGTACGGCGATCCGCAAATCCTCCGCGACAATTTCGATATGATGTGCCGTTTCACGGACTACATCCAGACAGAGGCAAAGGATGGTCTCGCGCCGGGTGGCCTTGGTGATTGGTATGATTACGGGCATGGCAAACCTCCCGGCCCATCGCGCTACACACCCACGATGCTTTCGGCGACGGCGACATGGGGTCTCTGCGCGTTGACGGTTTCGCGCGCGGCTGAGTCTTTGGGCCGGGTGGAGGACGCGAAAACATATCGCGAACTGCATGCACGCATCTCGGCGGATTTCCGTCGTCACTTCCAGGACCCGACAACGCGCAAGCTCCGCCACAGCGGGAGTTCGCAGTGCGCCAATGCCATGGCCCTGTGTGCCGAACTTGTTGCTCCCGAAGATCGGGCACTGCTCGTGGACGACATCATTGCCGATCTGGAAAAGCGCGGCTGGCAGCAGACCCCAGGAGATGTCGGACATGTCTATTTCATTCGCGCACTTGCGCAGGCCGGGCGATCGGACGTCTTGCATCGCGTCTATTCACGCGACGGAACGGGCAGCTATGGCGGAATCTTGAAGAAGGGCCTGACCTCGTTGCCGGAGACATGGGATGCGATGATGGACGGCTATCAATCGCTCAACCATTGCATGCTCGGACATGTCATGGAGTGGTATTACGGCTACGTCGCCGGCATCCGGCAGCAACCCGGCAGCGTTGGCTGGCAGAGGATTCTAATCGCGCCAAACCCCGGCGCGCTTGCAAACGTAGCGTCAACGTTGCAAACACCGAAAGGTCTCGTGGTCAGTCGGTGGCGCAACGACGGAAGGACATTCCAACTCGAAACGGAAATCCCCAAAGGTGTCGAAGCAATTGCGATCCTGCCTTCCGGTGAACAAAAAGCGCTCCGTGCTGGAAAGCAGACTTTGAAAGAGCCCGTTCGGAAGAAATGAATCGGAGCGACACCTAGCGACGATCCCTGACCGACCTCCGTCAGCCAGCTTGATTTCATCCTCTAGGCCCGAGGCGAACGCATAGCTTGTGCTTCGAGGTTTGTTTTCCTCGCACTGACATGCAATCGCCACGCGATGGCTGCAAGCAGTATGGCCATGAGAATGCTCATCGCAAGAGCCAGCAGATTCGTGTTGCGCATTCCGGTGTGAATGTCACCACGCACCAACCAGCCGATTACCTGCTCCTGAACAATGGGGCCGATGCTCCCCAGACCATTGACGAGCCCTGCCACTGCAACCGCATTTTTTTCACCGGCGACTTGAACCGAAGCCGCGCCACACAACAGCGTGTCCGGTCCGTAGAGCATGAAGCCAACAAGGCCGAAGCAGATGGATCCCGCAATTGGATTCCCACCGAACTGGATGACCGCGACATAGCCCACGATGACACCGATGGCCATACAGGCGCTTACAGCGGCCCAGTTGCCGCGGAACCAACGGTCAAGCGCCCATCCCGCCAGAAACACGCCTCCCACACCGGCGAAATCAAAGACCTGCGAATAGTAGCTGGCGTGGGCCACATCCAGACCCTGAACATTCAGAAAGGCGGGCAGCCATGAGTCGAGGGCGTAGCGCAAAAACTTGATGCAAAAATAACTGGCACCCATGGCAAGGATGATCGGGTTCAACGCCAGTTGCGCATACTGTTTGAGCGTGACGCGGTCCTCCTGCGAAGCCTGCACGGTCCGGGTTGCGTTGGCTTGCTCGTCCACAATGGGTTCAAGACCCACATCCTGTGGACGGTTGCGCTGCCAGAGATAGATGATCCACCAGACCGCGAAACTCAACAGCGTGCAACCCCAGAACGACCAACGCCATCCGTGGCTGCCGAGCAGGAAGCCGCCGAGCGATTTAACCAGCATGTTCCCGAACAGATAATTCGTGGACCACACGCCCATGATCGTACCGCGCTCCGCGGGCCGCAGCCATTGTGACACGGCACCAACGCTTCCAGGCCAGCCGGCTGCCTGAACCAGGCCGTTGAAAAACATGAAAATGAGAAACGTTGCGAATGAATTGGCGAAGCCGAAGATCACGTTGAATGCAATTGACAGGCCGAGTCCACCCAACAACAAGACGCGCGGCCCCCAGCGGCGGCCGATGAAACTGTTGATGAACATCCCCAGCATGTAGGCCACGAGGTAGGCCGTCCAGATATGCGCAGTGGCTCCGAGTCGCCAGTGAAAGTCCTCTGCGATGGTGGTTCTGCAAATCGTGAACACCTTGCGCGTGAGATAAAATCCTCCGTAAGCCAGATAGGTGGAAATGAGAATGCGCCACCGCCACGTCACCTGCCCGGGTGACAACGCTTTGTTTCCCGCAGTCGCAGGCAGACTATCCACGGCGCATGCTCCGCACGCTCTCGATCAGGTAATCGAGTGCTTCGCGTGATTGCCGTGGATTGATCGGCAGAGTGACCAGGCGTTCCGCTACGGCTTCCGCCACGGGGAACTGGCCCTTTCGGAATCCGCGGTTCTTGAACGCGGTGGCATAGTGCAGCGGCGTGTAGTGCGCCCCCACTTTGACGCCCCGCTCATGAAGCATCGCGTAAATGAAATCATCCTTGGTGCGCCCGAACTTCACGGGATCAATCTGGATCGGGTAGAGATGAAAGACGTGTTTGCCGCCGGGCTGAACGGTCGGAAGGGTGATGCCCGGCACATCGCGCAGTGCCGCGGACAGATAGGCTGCGTTGTCAATGCGACGTTGATTGAGCGCATCCAGTTTGCGCAACTGCACCACGCCGACCGCGCCCTGCACATCCGTCATGCGGAAGTTGTAGCCGCAATCGTCGAAATCCTGCCACCAGAACCGCTGACCCATTGGGAAACGCGTCTCGTCGAGCGAACAGTATTTTGTGCTGCTCCCGTAAACCCGGGTGCAATGCGAACGATAGAGCGCCACGCGCTCGAACACCGCAGGGTCATTGGTCACGATCATTCCGCCCTCGCCGAGCGTGGAAATATTTTTCTGTTCGTGAAAGCTGAAGCAGCCGGTTGCGCCCATGCTGCCGGCCTTGCGTCCCTTGTATTCGGCTCCGACTGCATGGCAGGCGTCCTCGACCACGGCCACGCCGTGTCGTTGGGCGATGGCGAGAATCGCATCCATGTCGCAGCACTGGCCGTAAAGATGCACCGGCAGAATCGCCTTGGTGTTCGGAGTAATCTTCGCTTCCAACTGGCGCGCGTCGAGATTGCAGGTCTCGGGGTCAATGTCCACGAAATCCACTTCTGCTCCCAGTGTGACGCCTGCAGCCGCAGTCGCGATCCAGGTCATCGGCGACGTGAGAATCCGGTCGCCGGGCTTTATTCCCAGCCCGACAAGCGACAGGAACAGCGCGGCAGTACCATTGCTGACCGCGCGTGCGTGGGCCGTTCCGCAGTAGGCCGCAACCTCCTTCTCAAACTGGATGCACGCTTCGCCGCTCGTGGGCGCTCCGGCGCGCATCACCTCCAGCACCGCACGCTCCTCATCGGCTCCGTATTCGGAGCCGTACTTGATTTGAAGGTCGAACTTGATCTTGGGTGAACTCATAAAGTTTTGGTCTCGGACATTTTCAAAATCAATGAAAGCGCCTCGTCGAGGCCAAGCATCGGCGTCTTCAACTGGGTGCAGGTTCTGGCATTGCTCAACGAAACATCCCTTGGCCGCGCCGCCCGACCGGACGATGCAGCGACCGGCTGGGACACGACCTGCTCCTTGGAAAATCCGAACCGCACGGCGATCTTTTGAGCGATCTCAAATCTGTTCAGCCTGTCGCGACCGGCGAGATGGAAGATGCCTGAGTGACTCCCCGCCGCGAGTTCCAACAACGCCCTGCCCACGGTGATGACATCTACAGGCGTACGCACTTCGCGCTCTGTTGCAGCGACCGTGCGTCCTTCCTTGAACGTGGCGATCATGCGCGGCAGAAAAGAGTTTCCCGCACCGAGCACCGGCAGGCCGACCACCAGGGATAAGCGGGCAATGACTGACTTTGCTCCAAGGCCAGCCACGATTTGTTCCGCTGCCACTTTCGTTTCGGCGTAGAAATTGATCGGGCCGGGTTGGGCGGCTTCATCGTAAGGCGCGCGTTCGCCGTCAAAAATGGT
>JABFSR010000188.1 GCA_013140495.1 Verrucomicrobiota bacterium | reverse complement strand
TGCGTGAGAGCGAACAACAGTTCGGGGATTTGTTTGAAGGTTCGCCGGATGCAATCCTGGTGGAAGATTTGGAGGGAAACGTTCTCGATGTGAACCCGGCTGGCTGCCTTTTGCATGGGTTGGCGCGGGAGAGCATCGTCGGGAAAAACTTTCTCGAACTCTTTCCACCTGATAAACGCGACGCGGCCAAGATTCTGTTTGCCAAGCTTTCCTCCGAAGAGATTTCCCGGGCGGAAAGCGAGAGATGGACGGCAGATGGAAAGGTGACGCCGGTGGAGATTCGCGCCGGTCGCATCCCGTACCGCGGTCGGCCTGCCGTATTGCTGCATGTGCGCGACGTGTCGAATCAGAAACGGCTGGAGGAACAGTTCCGGCAGGCGCAAAAGATGGAAGCCATCGGCCAGCTCGCCGGTGGAGTGGCGCATGATTTCAACAATCTCCTCACAGTCATCCACGGGCATGCGTCTTTGTTGCTGCTGGATGCCAGAAATCAGGATTCAGCCGATTCTTCGCAGCAGATTGTTGAGGCGGTGAACCGTGCGGCGGCGCTGACGAAGCAACTGCTGGCGTTCAGCCGGCGGCAGGTTCTCGATACTCGCCGGCTGGACATGAACGAAGTGGTCAGTCACATGGGCGCGATGCTGGGCCGGTTGCTTGGCGAGGACGTGGCGCTGCGCGTCCGTTACTGGCAGTCCCCGGCTCCCGTGCAGGCGGATCGCGGCATGATGGAGCAGATACTTTTGAACCTGGCAGTGAATGCGCGCGACGCAATGCTCAAAGGCGGGCAGTTGAACATTCAAATCGGTGCGGTTGATGTGGATCAAAAATATCTCGAACGCCAGCCGCAGGCCAGGATCGGACGTTTTGTTTTACTTTCCGTGGGCGACACCGGCACGGGAATTCCGCCGGAGGTGTTGCCACGAATTTTTGAGCCGTTCTTCACCACCAAGGAAGTTGGCAAAGGAACCGGCCTTGGCCTCGCAACAGTTTACGGCATCGTAAAGCAACATCACGGCTGGATTGAGATTGAAACGGAAACCGGACGCGGGACGACGTTCAAGGTTTATCTGCCTTCTTTGGAGGACGTGGCCTGCGAACTGGCGGCCAAGACTGTTGAACCGGTTGTGAGCGGCGGCAACGAATGCATACTCATCGTTGAGGATGAAAAACCGGTGCGGGAACTCGTTTCAACTTTGCTGCGGCGTCGCGGCTATCGGGTTCTCGAAGCCGAGTCGGGCCAGAAAGCTCTGGGTGTCTGGAATGAGAACAAGGGACAGATTGATCTGGTGCTCACTGATATGGTGATGCCGGATCGAATGACCGGCTGGGAACTGGCGGAAAAACTTCAGGCCGAGCGTCCAGGATTAAAGGTGATCTTCACCAGCGGCTACAGCGCGGAAGTAGTCGGTCGTGAATTCGTTCTACAGGTGGGTGTGAATTATCTTCCCAAGCCGTATCATCCTCATACGCTTGCCAGGGCGATCCGCGAGCGGCTCGACTCAAAGGAATCTCATTAGACTGAATGCGTCCGGTCTTCGGCGAAGTTCAATTTGCCCAACCTGTATCTGTGCTGGCGCGCCCGACCACGGGTGTGATCCGGCATTTCAAATCAACCTTCAATTCTTCCGCGCAGCTTTTCCAGGTCTTCGGCCAGGAATTTTGTGACATCTTTGAACCTGGTGACATTTTCAGGATTGATGTCCATCAAGGTCTGGTGCGCTTCAAGGCAGGCGCGGGCGATTTCCTCCTTTGAGACGTTGGATGTACAGTGAGTTGCGGATTCCTCCATTTCTTCAGGCAACTTCGTTCCCTTCGCCACCTTGAACAGAAAAAGCACGCCGAGATTCTCCAGCAACTCTATGATGCGTTCGTTGGCATTGCGCAGTTCAATGGTTTCAGGGTTCTCGCTGTCTTCGCTCTGGTTGGCCTTCAATCCAAATCCCGCAAGTACGCCAAGAAATGTGCTGTCCATGAGTGGACACCCGGAAAGCTCGACCACCACGTAATTATAGCCTTTGCCTCGCAGGCAGGTGACGATGTTTTTGAAGTCCACGCTGACGTTGAAGTTCGCGCGGCCATTCACTTTCACGCAGGCGAAATGTTCGCCGACAAGCACGGACAAGATTGGAGCGGGGTTGCTCATGGGATTGTTACGCTGCTCGCGCCACCGGATTTTGTTGTTTGGGCGCACCGACAATTTGCACCAATGTTTGCTGCAAGACCAGTGCCTCATCCAGCGCACTGGTGACAAGCCTCTGGTTGCATTGGAGCAGTGAATCCATCGCACTCACGAGTTCCGTCTCGGAATAATTCCTGACTTGAGACAGCGCCTTGAACAAGACGTATGGATTCAAGGCAAGCGGATTGTATTTTTTGTCTGCCGGCAATTGTTCGCGAGGCACGCGTTCGAGTTGCGACTTGAAGCTGTTGTAATCGTTCGTAGGCTTGACCCATCCTTCGCGGATCATTTCCTTCAACATCAGCAGTGCGCGGACTTTCGAAATCAAACCGTAGAGCAGGCCGATCTCGCTCTTGTCCTTGTCGAACTGCATTTCCCACAATTCCTCGTCCAGGCAGCGGAGCAGGGCGGGGAGGTTGCGGTTGCCAAGTGCGTCGCCCAGCGCAAACGCCCGCGCCATTTTGTTCTTGGTGCAAATTGTGTTCACGTCCACGAGTTCGATCTGCGCCCGGGCGCCGACAAACAGGCAAAGCTTTTCAACTTCGCTGTCCAGTTGTCGTGCGTGAGGACCGACACATTCGATCAATTCCGAAAGCGCAGCCTCGCTGACTTCCTTGCCGCGCGACTTGATCGTTTTTCGCGCCCATGCTTCTGCCTGATCCACCCAGTCCTTGTCGTTGACAGACCAGCCATCGAGCAATTCCACGTTGCCGATCTTGTCGAGTGTTTTGTAAAAAACTTTGCGCTTGTCCACCTTGCCGGCGCTGACGAGCAGCCGGACGTTGCCCCAGGAAAAAGTTTTCAGCTCGTCGGCAAGGCTCGCAAGTGTTTCCGTCACATCGGCGGTGGAAGCCGTGCGTTCCTCGCCGAGAAAATTGCAGTCGCGCAACCACACCGCCTTGCCAGTGCCGAAAAATGGAAGCGTCTGCAGGGCCTCGCGCAGTTTCGAGATGGCCTTGAGCGCATCGCCGCTGTTTCCCGCGGTGGCGTCAATGATTTCGTGATCCATGCCGCCGAGTTCGGACGACCATTTTTGGAAGATTTCACGGGCGCGTTGTTTGACGGCGAATTCATCTTCACCGCAAACAAGCGCCACCGGCCTTTGCCGGGCCGCAGCCTCGGCGGTGTTCGCAACGCTGGAGGTTTTGGCTTGAGGAGGCATCTAAAAAGTTTTTGCTGGCTTCGGCCCGGCGGAGGCCGGAGAAACCGGTTTGGCGTTGGAGGCAGCCATGGTCAGTCGGAGGATTCCTCGCCGCTTTGGTTGATTCGATCAAGAACCTCACTCATGTCCTCCACCTGGTTGAAGAGCGACTGGCTGACGAAGATGGGGCGTTTCTGCGCGGCTGCAATCGCAAGGCAATCGCTTGGGCGCGCGTCTATCTCGACGATCTTCCGGGCGATTTCGTTCTGCTGTTCGAGAATGAGCCGGGCGAAGTAGGTGGAATTCTTGAGTTCGGTGATGACAACGCGCGCGACGGAAATGTTGAAGCCCTTGAAGACATTCTGCATGAGGTCATGCGTGAGGGGACGCTCCTTCGGCGCATCGCGAAGAAAATCACTGATGGTTTTTCCCATCTGCGGTTCGACATTGATGACGAAAACCTTTTCATCGTTCCCGACAAACAGCGCACAACCGCTGTTGGCTGGAAGAATTCCTCGAATCTGAACGGGCACAACATCGTTCTTCATGCGCCAAGGTTATTCCCTCCAGCGCAAAACACAAGCGCCTCGTGTCGTATCCGCCTGATCACACTGCCTGGAGTTTGTCCGGTAAACAGGTTTCCACTGAATGAATTACCCGCAGGTTGCGTCGCATGTATATGTTGGTTGAACCAAGAGATTCGCTGGACTTGAATCAGTTGGTTTGTCCATTATTGCTGTCGCAGATATTATTCTATTTGAAATCAAATGAACAAAATGACTTTCAAACCCACAGTGGCAGCGATGGCCGCTCTCGCTCTGTCCATAACGCTCCCTGCAACGCAAGTAATCGCATCGCCGTTTGTTTATGAAATGGAGCGGGAATTTCTCACATCGGGTGACTTCGATGGAGATGGTAAGACGGATGTTGCACTTGTGGATAAGGAGAAAGGTCGCGTGCGCCTCGGTTATTCGTTGGGTGACGGAATGTTCAAGTGGGTGGAATGGCGTTCATGCGGTTTCAAAGACGTAAGTGGTGTCGCAGTTGGCAGGTTTAGTGACCCCAAGATCGATTCACTGGTGTTTGTCTCTGCCACCGAAAATCTCATCTCATCCCTTGAAGCTCAAAGCGCAAATTCTCCCGGCGATCCCGTCATGCTGCCCAACAGCGCGATCGGGCCGAATCTTGCCATAGCAATCGACATCGGGGGTGCCGGGAACAACGCCTTGGATGATCTCTATGTGCCGAGCAATTTCAACAGCGATCCCGGTTTTCGCGTCACCCTGTATCGAAACAGCGGCAAGGCGTTCACCCAGATCAGCAACACGCCAGCCACTGCTGACAGCGCGCGCGGAAACCGGGTTTCTCTCAAACGTGGCGGGAAGGAATACGCAACGTTTGTCATCCCCGGGGAAAAGGCAGACAGTCTGTTAATAGGCACACTCGACAGCGGAAAGCTGGAGAATATTTTGACCGTTCCAAATGTTCCCAAAGGGAGCGATTACATACCTGGATATTTTCGTGGGGAAGCGGTTCGGGAGTTTGTCTTTTACACGAGCGGTGAACCAACAATCACAGTCTGCCCGATTTCTGAAGCGGGGGGCAAATTCACAGCAGGTGCGATGAAGACTTTTACCCTTCCCAAGCCGATAACCCAGCTTGTCTCGGTGGAGGGGGAAAAGAAGAGCAGAATGGTCGGGGTGTTTGAGGAGACAGAGTCTGCCCAGTTGATGGACTTTGATGGTGCAAATGCGCCGGTTGTGGTTCAACCACTGGCAGGATACACGAACAGGTTCCTGCATGCTGCGTTGACATTGTCAGACACGATAATTTTGTTTTCTTGCCAGTTGGCCTCCACAAATATACCGACGCCGAAGACGGCCATTTATCAGGCATACCAACTGAAGAACGGCAACTACGTACTAAGCACCAAGGGTAACCTGCCACTGCTGGACGACCGGGATGATTCGACCGTGCCACTTATTCACAAACGCATCGTCGCAAGTCTGACCGAAAAGTCCGAGTCCGACATGAAGGTTTATACAAACACGATTCCGGGTACAGGTCTTGATTATGTGATGACCCCGATCCCGGGCGGTGAATTTGCGATGGGCAGTCCTGACAAGGAGAAGGATCGTCAAGCTGGCGAAGGACCGCAGCATCGCGTCAAAATCTCACCCTTCTGGATGGCCAAGTATGAAGTGACCTGGCAGCAGTTCTTGGTGTTCGTCTATAAGGACACCACCGAAATGACCTTGCGCGAATCAAATCCTACACCTGACGAAATCAATCAGATTTCCGATGTTGTTACCCGCCCCTCAAAGCCGTACGGCGACATGAGCTTCGGCTTGGGCCAGAGTCGAGGATTGCCTGCAATCGCCATGACGCAGCACGCCGCCAACAAGTTCTGCCACTGGTTGAGCGCAAAGACCGGGCATTTCTATCGGTTGCCGACTGAAGCCGAGTGGGAATATGCCTGTCGTGCGGGAACGTCCACCGCCTATTTCTTTGGTGATAATGCTGCTGATCTCGAAAAGTACGCCTGGTACTTTGATAACTCAGATTCAAAATATCAGAAGATAGGTAAAAAGCTTCCCAACCCATGGGGTCTTCACGACATGCTCGGCAACGTGGCTGAGTGGGTGCTCGATCAGTATGACGAGTCTTACTACCAAGCCTGCGCCAAAGAGTCCGTTTCAGTTGACCCTTGGAATAAAGCCACAAAGCCTTACCCACACGCGATTCGAGGCGGCGCATACGATGATGATCCCGGCTTGGTGCGCTGCTCCTCCAGATTCAAATCAGGTCCGGAATGGAAGATGACCTACCCGAACCTGCCCAAGACGGTCTGGTGGCTTTCCGATTGCACCAAGGTAGGATTCCGCATCGTGCGTCCGCTGAAAGTTCCTTCTCCCGAGGAAATGGCGAAATACTGGATCAGCGGCGTTGAAAAAGATTGAGTCATTTGAATTACTGAATTGCCAACAGCCAGCCATTGCACTCATTATCCCGATCACAACATTATTAACAACAAAACCATGAAAACACCCACTGAACAGTCAGGTTTCTCTCGCAGACAGTTTATCAAGGTCTCGTCAGTTGCTGCGGCGGCCGCAGCAACCGTTAGCTTCCCTTCCATCGTAAGCGGTCAATCCGCGCAAAAATTGAACGCCGCCGTCATCGGAGTTGGCGGTCGCGGTTCTGGCGCAGGAGCCAACTTCCTCGACGCCGCCAAAATTGCCGGTGCCGATGCGAAAATCGTGGCTGTGGCCGATCTCTTTCCTGACGCCGCTTCAAAGGCAGCGCAAACTTGGGGTGTTCCGTCAGAAAAGGCTTTCAGCGGTTTTGATGGCTACATGAAGGCGCTCGAAGTTCCCGGGGTCAACTACGTGATTCTCGCCACGCCTCCCGGATTCCGCCCACCGTATTTCAAAGCGGCGGTTGCTGCAGGCAAGAATATCTTCACAGAGAAACCGGTATGCGTGGATGGACCTGGTGCGCGGATCATGTACGCCGCTGCCGAGGAAGCAAAGAAGAAGGGACTGAAGATCGCCGCTGGTACGCAACGTCGTCATCATCCCGGCTACATCGAAACCATCAAACGCATTCAAGATGGCGCCATTGGCGATGTCACCACGCTGCGTGCGTATTGGGTCAACGGTGGCCCTATCTGGCATCGTGGCGTTGTCGGTGACACTGACTTGGAACGCCAGATCCGCAACTGGTATCACTACATCTGGCTTTGCGCGGATCATATCGTTGAGCAGCACGTCCACAACATTGACGTTTGCAACTGGGTCGCCGGAGCGCATCCGGTCAAGGCATGGGGACTGGGCGCACGCCAGCAGCTTGGTGATAAACCCGGCGAGATCTGGGACAACTTTGCGGTTGAGTTTGAATACGAAAGTGGCGTTCACATGCACAGCTACTGCGGTCAGGTCAAACGCGACTTCTCATCCGTTAGCGAAGCCGTCGTTGGCAGCAAGGGCACGGCGAACCCTGTCGGCAGCATCAAGGTCAAGGGTGGCGAGAACTGGCGTTATGCTGGCAAGAATGTTGATCCCTACGTGCAGGAGCACGTTGACCTCATCACCGCCATCCTCAAGGGCCAGGAAATCAACGAGGCCAAGCAGGTCACGGACAGCACGCTCACCGCAATCATGGGACGCGAAGCGGCCTACAGCGGTGGTGTCGTGGAATGGGAGGACATCTTGAATTCCGAATTCGCTTATGGTCCTGAGCAGCTTTACAAGGATGCATCCAAGATGACTTGGGGCGCGTTCCGCACGCTCAGGCCGCCGATGCCCGGGAATCACGACATCTTTTCCAAACCCCCGCAAGTGCGGGCGGTCTGACCTGAGTACGCGCAGTTTTCTACGAACGCCGTTTCGCTTCACGCGAAACGGCGTTTTTCTTTTTCCGTCGCCCTGAAATTCGCGGAGCGTTGTCGAACTGCGGTTGCGCGGTTTGAAGACGGGTAATACTTGCGCGCTGGCAGAAGGCTGCGTATTGATTTCAGTCAGAAACCATTTTTGGCCATGAAACGAAATACCTCCTGTATCAACACCCATCTTATGCCGCTTCTGCGCTCCGCACTCCGTCCATTCTTATTCTTGTTCCTTTGCGTGATTGCCAACCAAGGCTTGGCTGCCGCACCCAAACTCCTTGATGATCGCGCCATCACCGTTCACTCGTCACGAGAAATTGAAAACAAGCGGCGGGAGTTGATCCGCCATATCTGGGGTGACGCTGGTTTCCCGAAACGACGGCTTCCCGATGTCGTGATAACCAACGTGCCCAGCCCGGTGAAACAACTGGGGCAACTCGCACGCGTGGACGAATTCCGTATCGAACTTGCACCGGGCCTGCAAGGGCTCGCTTATCATTTCATCCCGGCCAAACCCAATCGCGAACTGGTCGTGGTTCATCACGGCCACGCTTGTACTTTGGACGACGATCCTGGGTCGGCGGACGTCGGCTATGGCCTGCAACGCACCATCAACGCGCTGTTGCGCGAGGGTTACGGCGTGCTCGGTGTTTTCATGCCGCACATGCGACCCGGCGATTGCACCGGTGGACACGATGCCTTGATGCAAATGACGACGACCGGCAGCCCGCTTAAGTTTTTTCTCGAGCCGGTTGCGATCAGTCTGAATCAACTCAAGAAGCGAAGCCTCGCCGCGAATTCTCCGAACTATCGGGCTTTCCACATGACGGGATTATCCGGCGGCGGCTGGACAACAACTCTATATGCGGCAATTGATCCGACCATCCGGTGCAGCTTTCCGGTGGCAGGCAGCATTCCGCTCTACCTTCGTATCGCCGGATCAGTCGGCGACCGTGAGCAGTTTGAATCTTCGTTCTACGGCCTCGCTGGTTATCCTGACCTCTACATTCTTGGCGCGCACGGACGCGGGCGGAAACAGGTGCAAATCCTGGTGCGCAGGGACGACTGTTGTTTCGGTCAGGCTCAACATGATGAAAAGGCCACAGGCATGACCTACGCCGAATCATTGCGGGATTATGAACGCCGGGTAATCTCCACGCTCAAGCAAGCTGGACGAGGGGCGTTCCGTGTGGAAATTGATGAGGTCGCACCGAGTCACATGATTTCTCATCACGCGATTGAGGACGTAATCCTGCCCGGGCTTCGGAGCGCCCGCTGATCCGTATTGTTGAGTTCCGCACTCGCTATTCGATTATTCGAACGCGCCTCAATCCGTCCTTCCACCAGTCGCGAAGCGGTCCGCGTTCGAGACTCTTCTTCGCATTCTCCCGCGTGGCTTTGCTCAGGTCCAGCGTCGCCACCAATACGTCTTCCTCGAATATCGAAGCTTCTTGCGGAATGTTTCCATCCGGGGCGACTATGCGGCTTTGACCGTGCGATCCGCTGGCATCGGGGTTGGCTGGCGCGTTGGCATGCACCACATAAACGTTGTTCTCGACGGCCCGCGCCTGGATCTGGGCTCGATACGGATTCAACTTGGTCTCGCTGTGCAGGCCGGACTCGTGCGAGATGTAAAAAATTACCTTTGCCCCGGCCAGCACTGGAAGCCGCACCAGTTCCGGATACCGTTCATCATGGCAGATGATGACAGAGCAGGGGACGTCATCCACCTTGAAGACTGATAGGTGATCACCCGGCTCTGGCCAGCGCTCGGCAAGCTGGTTTTTGTGGTAACGCTCGATCACCTTGCCGGAGGGCGCGATGATCAATGCCGAATTGAAAAGTTTTCCGCCATCGCGCCATGCGCTGCCAATGATCCCATAAACACCGGCGCGTCGGCACGCCTCGGAAAGTTGTTGCTCCGCGCTTGTGATTTGTGCGGCGGAGAGATTGGTCACGGCATCTTCGAAATAACCCGATAACGCACATTCCGGAAAGACCACCACACGCGCCCCCTTTTGAGCACACTGACTGATCGAATTGGTGATACGGGACAGGTTGTCAGCAAGATTCCGCGAGGATCGCATCTGAACGGCTGCCACCTTCAATGTGGTTGGAGTCCCGGTTTCGGCGGCGCTGATTGTTTCCTGATTCAAAACCATTGCGATAACGCTGATGGCTACGGATGCGATTACTCTCATAATGGCAACATGGCGTCTCAAGGTGTTTCGATTATTCGGCATTTCCTCGTGATTGGCCAGATCAACCGCCATCTGTTTCAGGACTACGAAAGAAGGATGGCGACAAACTGGCCGTCGGCACGCGAAAACTCATGGGCCGGAACGATACCGTTGCGAGGCTTGAGAGTAGCGGCGACGCCTCGTCGCCACAGTGTGAACGTGACGCCCCCGTCACGTTTTTGATCACTGTTTTGTTCACAGCGAATGTGGAAAAACAAGTTCCGAGTTACTCCTAACAAATGATGGGAGAAATGGGGGAGGAACTGAAATAATATGAGATGGAATGGTGCGCGATACAGGGTTCGAACCTGTGACCCCTACCGTGTCAAGGTAATGCTCTACCACTGAGCTAACCGCGCAGTCAACGACTCATAGATTGCAAAGGCTACGGCTTTTTGGCAAGCGCGAAGTCAGATGGAACGACCTCCAATTACTCGTGTTTCGTGGTGCTGAAATCGTGTTGAGCCGTGCGGTTGTCCTTGGTCTTGACGAGCAGACGATACATCACGCCCGGCTCCAATGGCTCAGGGGCCAGTCCTTTCGTCGCGGGCTTCATGCCCCCGATCCGCGATCCATAGATAAACGTCATCGTCGGCACCGAGTTCGATGTTGAATCCAGCTCCCATAGCTTGTGCGGATATTTGTTCGTAGAGATGTCTGATACGGCCACCACTTTGATGCTTGTGAACCGGTGGTAGTCGTCGAAGCCGAAAGTTACCGGGTTGCCGGCCACATTCGCGAGCCGCTTTCCACCTCTGCGCTCCAACATCCACGGACTCGTCCGCGAGGAAATTTGAATATCCTTTCCCTTGAAGGCGTCCCTGTTGACGTAAACGCTGAATCCGCACAAGGCGAGGATCGTCACAACAACAAAAATGGTTTTGGCCCTCGACATAGTGATAGTCTTGACGCGACAGGTTCATTATTATTCGATCAGACTGGTTTGTAAAACACTGAAAATCGCATGACTCAGAGATTTGAAATGACAACTGCACCAAAACCCGCCGAAAGGTTGCAGCCTCGACGCAGCCGACGGAGCGGTTTTACTCTCATCGAACTGCTCGTGGTCATTGCGATCATCGCGATCCTGGCGAGCATGTTGTTGCCCGCACTCTCCCGGGCCAAGGAAACCGCGCTCCGCATCAAATGCGCGAACAATCTCCGCCAGCTCGGGCTCTCGATAAAATTGTATGCAGATGACTTCAGCGATCTGATGCCGGCCCGGACCAACAGTTACCGGTGGCCCACCAAATTGCAGGAGTATTACAAGAATCTCGATCTGCTTGTTTGCCCTACTGATGCAAGGCGCGGCACCCCGATGACCGACACGAGTTCACCCACTCCGGCGGATCGTTCACCGCGCAGTTACATGATCAACGGATGGAATGACTACTTCCGGAGGATCACAGGCATTTCTGATGCGAACGCCTTCAACGGAATGTCCATAAAGGAGAGTGCCATCCGCATCGCGACTGATACGGTGCTTTTTGGCGAGAAAAAGAATCTGCAAAAAGGTGGCCTCCAAATTTCCCCGCATTACTTCATGGACCTGTTGGAGGGCGTTGGCAATGACGCCGATCAGATCGAGCGCGGTTGTCACTCGGCGCAACAGGCAGGTACCGTGAGCAAGGCCGGCAGTTCGAATTATGCGTTTGTGGACGGCAGCGTGCGCCTGCTCAAATACGGGAAGGAAGTCTGGCCGGAAAACATGTGGGCTGTGGACGCACAGGATCGAAAAGACTTCGCCTTTCAACCGTAGGCAATTTCCTGATGGTTGCTCCCGCGCCTCGCCTCACACGAGGCGCTTATTTCTTTTGGGATTCCTTCGCCCATGCGTCTTTCAACGTGATGGTGCGGTTGAACACCAGCTTGCCCGGTTGGGAATCCAGATCGAGGGCGAAGTAGGCCATGCGCTCGAATTGATAACGCTCGGTCGGCTTCGCATCCTTCAAGCTTGGCTCGCACTTGGCGGTGATGACTTCGAGGCTCTTCGGGTTCAGCACGGATTTGAAATCGCGACCATCCTTCTCGGGTTCGGCTTCGGTGAAGAGGCGGTCGTAGAGGCGGACTTCGGCGTCCACGGCGTGCGGGGCGCTGACCCAATGGATTGTGCCTTTGACTTTGCGTGCGGAGGTTGCGCCGCCGGTCTTGCTATCGAGGTCGGCAGTGCAACGGAGTTCGGTGATGTTGCCGCTGGTGTCTTTGACGACTTCCTCGCACTTGATGATGTAGGCGTATTTCAACCGCACTTCGCCACCGGGTTTGAGGCGGAAGAATTTTGGCGGCGGCACTTCGGCGAAGTCGTCGCGCTCGATGTAGAGTTCACGGCTGAACGGGACTTTGCGTTTGCCGGCGGTTTCGTCTTCGGGACTGTTGGTGGCGTCGAGTTCCTCGATTTTGCCTTCGGCAAAGTTCGTGATGACGACTTTGATCGGGCGCAATACCGCGAGGCGGCGCAGCGCGCGTTTGTTCAGGTCTTCGCGGATGGCGAATTCCAACACGCTCACGTCGGTGATGCCGTTGTATTTCGTGATGCCGATGTTGTAGGCGAAGTTACGCAACGCTTCGGGGCGGACACCGCGACGACGGATGCCCGAGATTGTGGGCATGCGCGGATCATCCCAGCCGGTGACGAGGTTTTCGTCCACGAGTTGCATGAGCTTTCGTTTGCTCATGATGGTGTAACCGAGACTCAGGCGCGCGAACTCGTATTGCTTCGGCAGGGCGCGCGGCAGATCGAGGTTTTCCAAAATCCAATCGTAAAGCGGGCGATGCACCTCGAATTCCAGCGTGCAGATGCTGTGCGTGATGCCTTCGATGTAATCGCTCAGGCAATGCGCAAAGTCATACATCGGATAGATGCACCATTTGCTGCCGGTGTGATGATGGTCAGTGTGCTTGATGCGATAGAGCAGGGGATCGCGCAACCAGATGTTGGGTGAATCCACGATGATCTTCGCGCGCAAAATTTTTGCGCCATCGGGGAACTCGCCGTTCTTCATCCGCGTGAACAAATCCAGATTTTCCGTCACGCTGCGATCACGGAACGGTGACGGCTTGCCGAGGCGGCGATACTCGTCGGTCTGATCGGGCGTCATGTCGCAGACGAAGGCTTTGCCTTTCTTGATGAGGGCAACGGCGAACTCGTAAATGTGATCGAAGTAATCACTCGCGTAGAACGGCGCTTTGGCGGGCGTCAGGCCCAGGCAATGATCGGCCCAACCACCGATGAGCCAGTTCACGTCGGCGGTGATGGAGTCCACATATTCGACGTCTTCCTTTGCGGGATTGGTGTCGTCCATGCGGAGGTTGCAAGTGCCACCGAACTCGCGCGCGATACCGAAGTTCAGGCAGATGCTCTTGGCGTGCCCGATGTGGAGATAGCCGTTCGGCTCGGGCGGAAACCGGGTGTGGATGCGCGGATACTTCTTCTCGACGACGTGTTGCGCGACGATGTCGCGGATAAAATCAGACGGCGCAGGTGCTGTTGTTGCCCCGGGGTTGGCTTCGATCGGATTACTCATTGCGCGCGCAGGCTAACAAGGTTCTCGCTCTTGTTGAACACAAAACTCGTCCTGGGGCGTGATGGGAATCGAGTTTTGCCTTGTCAGCGGTGATGACTTGCGAACAATGCCGAGATGGAATTCACTCCGCGCTTTGTTTGCAGCCTGATCCTGCTTGCAGCCTTTGCTGCGAGTCGCCTCGCGGCAGCAGATGACAAGAGCGCCGACTCCACCGCTGCATGGCTTGCCGAGCATTACACCAAGTATGAGCATCGTATTCCGATGCGCGATGGCGTGCGGCTTTTCACCCGTGTCTATGTGCCCAAGGACGACTCGCAAACTTGGCCCATTGTGCTCACGCGCACGCCTTATGCGTTGAAGCCCTACGGCACGGATAACTATAACGATCCCAGCGGGTCATTCGAGGCGCTTGCCAAGGACAAGTTCATCCTCGTTGCGCAGGACGTGCGTGGTCGCTATGCGTCCGAGGGAGAGTATGTCCATGTGCGACCATTTAATCCAAAGAAGGGACCAAAGGACGCAGACGAAAGCTCGGACGCCTGGGACACGATTGACTGGCTCGTCAAAAATGCACCCAACAACAACGGCAAGGTTGGCATGTTTGGTATCTCCTATCCCGGCTTCTATACTTCGATGGGCATGATTGATTCGCACCCGGCACTCAAGGCGGCTTCCCCGCAAGCGCCCATTGCCGACTGGTTCATGGGGGATGATCTTCGCCACAACGGCGCATTCTTCCTCTCCCAAAACTTTGGGTTCTTCTACTGGTTCGAGCAAAAATCTGATGACCCGTTGCACGATGGCGGCAGGAATTTCGTCTTCAACAATCCCGACGGTTACGACTTCTATCTTCGCATGGGGCCGCTGGGAAATTCTGACTCGGTGCATTTCAAGAGCGCCATCCCGGCATGGACAGAGTTTCTCGCACACCCAAACTACGATGCCTTCTGGCAGGCGCGAAACATCCGTCCACATTTGAAGAACGTTCACTGTGCAGTCATGACCGTGGGCGGATGGTTTGATGGCGAAGATTTGTTTGGCGCACTGGAAACGTATCGCTCCACGGAGCGGCAGAATCCTGGCATCACGAACCTGCTGGTGATGGGTCCGTGGGCGCATGGCGACTGGGGCCGCAAGGACGGCGACAAGCTAGGCAACGTAAACTTTCACGCCAAGACAGCAGAGTTCTATCGCGAGAAGATCGAACTACCATTCTTCCGTCAAAACCTGAAGGGCGATACCAACAATCCATTGCCCGAGGCTTATGTTTTCGCAACCGGCCTGAACCAATGGCGCAAGTTTGATGTGTGGCCACCCCGCACGGCACACGAGCAAACGCTGTTCTTTCATCCCGGCGGCAAACTTGGTTTTGCCCAACCCGCAGATGGCGCGGCGACGTTTGACGAATATGTGAGCGACCCTGACAGGCCTGTGCCATTCACGCTGGAGGTGACCACTGGTTATCCGCGCGGTTACCCGGTGCACGACCAGCGATTCGCTGGGTCACGGCCCGACGTGCTCGTTTATGAAACCGAACCTCTGGAGGAAGACCTGACGTTCGCCGGCCCGCTCAAGGCGACGTTGCATGTTTCCAGCACAGGCACGGACGCGGACTGGGTGGTGAAGCTGATTGATGTTTACGATCCCGACTTCCCGAATCCTGATCCAAATCCCGCCTACGTCGTCATGGGAGGTTACCAGCAACTCGTGCGCGGTGACGTCATGCGCGCGCGCTTTCGCAACAGCTTTGAAAAGCCCGAGGCACTGTCGCCGGGCAAGGTGACGAAGATCGAGTTCACCATGCCCGATGTTTGCCACACATTCCGCCGGGGACACCGTGTGATGGTGCATGTGCAAAGCTCGTGGTTCCCGCTGGTGGACCGCAACCCGCAGACCTTTGTGAACATCGCCACGGCGAAACCGGAAGATTTCAAGAAAGCTACCCAGCGTGTGTATCACACCGGTAGTACGCAGTCCTCGCTGACCGTGCAGGTTCTATCGGCAAACAAACCGTGAGTGGAATTAGTCTGGACTCAGCCCTTCGCTAAAAACCCCTTACTACTGGTTCTTTGGCGGATTTTGAAACACAAAAAAACGGCCAAGCCGACCCTGCAAAACACCGATGATGTGGGCTCCGGTACAGGCTGATAGATAAACTGCGTTACCAACCCCAACGTATCCCAGTAATTCGCCTGACCCGAGTTAACTCCTAGACCAGGAGAAAATTCATAAGGGATTGACATCACCCGGCTCATTCCATCACCGGAACCAAAAGTGCCATCAAAAAATGTGCTGGTCCCACCACCGTAGTTCCGAACATCCAGCAGCAGGTTGCCGTTGGCTGGATTGTATGTGAACGGGGTGGTCAGGTTGATTAACACGTCGAACGGATTTGGAGCACCTCCACCCGTTCCCGAAAGCGTCAACGCACCACGTGCATACACAATGGTATCATCCCAGCCAACATTGTCCGCAAACTCCCGTCTCAAATAGTTATCAAAAGGGCCGGGATTGCCGGAGGATGGGTTTTCTCCGAAGCTTGTTGTGGAGAGATTAATCTGGATGTCTGGTAACGTTGAGGTAAAGCTGTTGCCTCCACTATCCACGCGAAACGCCATGCCGGTGATTATTGCGCCAGCGGCAGGAATAGATGAGAACAGGTTTGCCTCATAGACTTGCTGGTAACGTTGCGAGATAACACCAATACCGAAAGGTGCCGAGTTACCCGCCTGTCCCTCCGTTGAAGTTAGGATGCTCGGAGCCACCACGTTGGCAGCACTGCTACTAAAAGCAGTGCAGGCGAAAACTAAAACGACTAGATTTATTTTCATGATTTGATTATTCTTAGTCATTCTTTTTGAACCATGTGCCCAAAATTCCGCACGGCCTTGATTCTATCACAACTATTTCGATTCTGTCTATAAGTGCTATTACCATTTCATAAATGGTAAATGAGTCCCACTGACACGGGTTTCTGCGAACGATAGAAACGCGCTATGCCCAGATCGTTGTGGAACGGCTTTGGGTGGATTCTGTAGTGACGTTGAGTTGAGAACTACAATGCTGTGAAATCACCCCCACCCGCCTGTTTCCCGCTTGAATCAATCCTTGGAAATCTCCACGCTTCCGCGCAAAGCAAAGCCCATTCAAATTATGAAATCGCTCCCTCTCTCACGCCGCCAGTTCACGCGCACAATGCTTGCAACCGCCGTCACGGTCGGGGTTGCGCCCGCGTTTCTGCGAGGTCAGAACCTCAACAACAAACTCAACATCGCGGTCATCGGAACGGGCAGCCGCGGCGCCAGCAATCTTGACTCGGTTTCCTCCGAGAACATCGTCGCACTGTGCGACGTGAACCAAAAGAACCTGGACGCCGCCGCCGCGAAATTTCCGCAGGCGCGCAAGTTCGCGGACTTTCGGCAGGTCTTCGATCACGCCAAAGAGTTCGACGCAGTCGTCGTGAGCACGTGCGAACACACGCACGCCTTTGCCACGATGCTTGCGCTCAAGCACGGCAAGCACGTTTATTGCGAAAAGCCACTGACTCATAACATCTGGGAGGCGCGAAAGATTCGTGAAGCGGCGGCGAAAGCCAGGGTCGCCACGCAGATGGGCATCCAGATTCACGCCACGGAGAATTACCGGCAGGTGGTGGAGCTCGTTCAAAGCGGCATCATCGGGCCGGTGCGCGAGGCGCATGTGTGGGTGGGCCGCGCGTGGGGCCGGCAGAGCGAGGCCGACGCCAAGCGGCACAATGACATCGTCTATGTCACCGAACGTCCGAAGGAGACGCAGCCCGTGCCGGCAGGATTGGATTGGGAACTCTGGCTCGGCCCGGCTCCGTTTCGCCCGTTCAACTCCGTTTATTTTCCGGGACCGAAATGGTATCGCTGGTGGGATTTTGGCAACGGCACGATGAGTGATCTTGGCAGTCATTGGAACGATCTGCCGTTCTGGGCGCTCAAGCTCCGGGCCCCGCTGACAATCGAGGCGAGTGGTCCGCCTGCGCACCCGGAAATCGCGCCAGCTTCCATGAGCGCGACGTACGAATACGGCGCGCGTGGTGACATGCCGCCCGTGAAGCTCACCTGGCATCAAGGCGAGAACAAACCGGAAATCTGGAAGAGCGGCGGCATTCCGCAGTGGGACAGCGGCTGCCTGTTCATCGGCAGCAAGGGAATGATTCTGTCGGACTACTTCAAACACACGCTGCTGCCGGAAAAAGATTTTGCCGGCTTTCAGCGGCCTGCTCCAACCATCCCGCGCGTCACCGGTCATCACGAGGAATGGCTGGCCGCGTGTCGCAGCGGCAAAACCATCAGCGCGAACTTCGAATACTCCGGCTGGCTGACGGAGGCGAATCACCTGGGCAACGTCGCCTATCGTGTCGGGAAGAAATTGATCTGGGATCCAAAGAAGCTGAAAGCCACGAACGCGCCAGAGGCGGACAAGTTCATCCACCGGGTTTATCGCAAAGGCTGGAAGCTGTAGCCTGGAAAGGGCAGTTGAACAACAAAGACACGAGGACGCAGCGCGGCGAAACTGCCCAAAATCATTCAACCACGGATGTACTCGGATAGACACGGATTCGGAAAGAGCATTGGTAAAACCCTCTCTCTGATCCGAGTCCATTCGTCGTAAAAATCTTCGTCACGTCCTGCGCAGATGTTCCCGGAGCGCGGACCGCCGAGTCCGCGTGTGTCGAGGGTGCGGGCAGGAACTTGCGGACTCAGCGGTCCGCGCTCCTTGTCACTGATTCGGGAGTGGGACGACGCGATAAAAGCGCCTCGGAGACACCGTCACATCCACGCTTTGGTCAACCCACTCTTGGACTGGTGATGTGAGCGTGAAATTGGTCAAGGTGATCCACGAATTCGTCTGGGAAATTTCAGTTGTTGATTGAATGCCGAAGGCCTTGCCCACCGTGCCGGTAATGCTCAGGAAGGGGTGAATCCCCAACCGCACACCTGAAGGGTTCACCACCAAAAGCGCCTGTGCGCTGTTCGTCGAGCCAGACGCATTTGTGATCGTGACCGAATAATTCCCGGCATCCGTGAAGTCAATGTTGGTCAGGGTGAGGGTGGAATTTGTCCCCCACGAAATCGGGAAACTTTCTTTGTACCACTGATAAGAGAGCGGCGCAGTGCCATTTGCACCAACGCCAAACAGCGCGTTGCCACCCCAATAGCCAACTGTGCCATGTGGTTGTTGAGTGATTTGCGGAGGTAAACCGCTGTCGCGGCTGTAGAGTTGTTGGATTTCAACGCCTGAAAGAGCGCGGTTGTAAATCAACACGTCATCAATCCCTCCGCGAAACTGGGCATAGGGACTGAATGTGTAGTGGTAGGAGCCAATCGCCGACTGGAGAGAAAAATTTAAGACGAAAAGATTTTCGTTTGGTACGGCCTGAATTGCCGCCAAAACGCCATTCGTGTAAAGAGAAATGCTCTGGCCCTTCTGGTAAACTCCAACCAGATGGGTCACACAATTCGAGCGCATGGGTGTACTGACAAAATACGCGTTTCGTGAACTCGCAAGGCTTGGGCTGAAATAGATGCCGTAAGAGTTGATCTGAAATGCCACTTCCCCATTTACGCAACTCTTCCCGAAAATCTCCATCCAATCTGGAGAGCCCGGGCTGGCATAAGGCCCATTGTCAGTCGTCACCCATAGGGAGATGGTAAATGCACCAACAGTGGGACCGAAAAGAGTCTCAGGAATGAGAATATCGGAGTTCACGCCGTTGAAGTTGTAAGCACTGTTGGGATCGCCGAAGCGGTCAGAAGTCAGTATCGCTCCGTTGACGGTTCCGTGATTCCCATTCCCGCTTGCATCATCGGCATTCCCGTTGAACGGATAATACGCAATAAGACCATTGGTAGGTATGATGGGCGGTGGTGGCAGGCACTTGCCCGCACCGCTGGCGGTATAGATGGCTTGAATTTCGTTGTTTGAGAGCACGCGGTTGTACACACTCACCTCGTCAACCAATCCCAGCAAACTACCCACCATATCGCCGCCGCGAGCGCCTATGGCTACCGGGCCAGTAAACTCGAAAGTGATGTTGTACGGAACTACGGTTTCCGTGACACCATCCAGGTAAAAAATGACTGTACTTCCCGACTTCGTCACAACTGCGTGATGAAAGCTGTTTGTGTCGGTGATCGTCAGCGACGAGAAGACCGCATTGATGCCCACCTTGCCCAACCATAGTTGGCCACTGTTGTTTATGCCAAAGCCATATCCGCCATAAGCGTAATGGAAAATGGCACCACTATCGTATGGGTCAAGCGAGGCTTGCGAAGTGCTGGATCTTTTAACCCAAGCCTCAATTGTGAAGTTTTGCAGTTGAAGATTCGTAGGGTTGCCCACAGACACGCCGTCACCACTGCCGTCAAACACGAAAGCCTGTCCCACCCGGCCTGTCCCAAACGTCGTGTTGCCCATGAGAGTACCGAAATTGCCGCTCTGCACATCGAACGTGTTCTCCTCCGCTCGCCACCAACCAACCAAGCCAGAAGGGGCAGGGGCACAATTTTGCGCCGAACAGAGGTTTGCGATGAACAGGCAGACTGTGACGACAGAGAGAAGGAGTTTCATGGTATCTCCAGTGGTTGGTGTTAGTTTCAAGTCATGTTACCGCAACAGGAACCAACGGCCAAGGGAAATCTCTGAAGAATTATAGGACCATCTGACTGTGGAATCATCTGGCCATAATCCGAACTACAACGCTGTGAAGCCACCGTCCACGGCCATTATTTGACCGGTCACAAACGATGACTCATCCGAAGCAAGATAGAGCGCCATGCCAGCCACTTCTTCCACCTGACCGATGCGACCGAGCGGAGTGGAATGTTCGTATTGGCCGCGTCGTTTGTCGTCCTTCCAGAGGAACTCGCTGAAGTCGGTCTGGATCAGTCCGGGAGCGATGGCGTTGACGCGGATGTTGTGCGGGCCGAATTCCTGCGCCCAACTGCGGGTCAACATCAACAGGCCGGCCTTTGTGAAACTGTAGAGAAGTCCGCCGGGTTGAGGTCGGAGTCCGGCGATGGATGCGATGTTGATGATCGTCCCGCCGCATTTTCGCTCGATCATTTTTGGAACGATGAGCTTCACGAGCCGGAAGGCGGACTTGATGTTTACCTCGATCATCTTGTCCAGCATGTCCTCGTCGGTGTTGAGCGCAGGTCCTTGGCCGATGTTCGTCGCGCTGTTGTTGACGAGAATATCCACCGGGCCGAGGCGTGACTCCGTTTCCTTCACCAGGTTTTCAATCTGATCCTTGCGCCCCACGTGGCATGCAATGGGAATTATTTTGCCCGGTAACGCGGCGAATTCCTTCGCGGTCGCCTCCAGGTTTTCCATCTTGCGGCTGGCGATGACGACGTTGGCCCCGGCAGCGGCCAGGCGTCGCGTAATGGCTTTGCCGATGCCGCGCCCGCCGCCGGTGACGAGCGCGACTTTACCTTGCAGGCTGAGGGTGGTGTTTGTGGACGGTGTCATTGAAGGTTTAGGTTCTTGCGAGTTTCAGCGAACGAGATTCAAGTGGCAAACATTGTGAAAATGGTGCGCGAGGCGGGAGTCGAACCCGCAACCTTCGGCTTCGGAGGCCGACACTCTATCCAATTGAGCTACTCGCGCAACTGCCGTCAGAATACAGAGCGGTGGCGGCGACTCAAACCGTTTTATTCTCAATCGTCCCGAGGTTGGAGTTCAAGCTTTGGCTTGTTCCCGCCCGGGCATTGGTCGGCTGGGGAACAAGCTGAAGTTTGAACTCCAACTTTGGTTGCGGCTGCGTTGGCTGTGCCGTGCCGTGTGCATACGTGGTTGATCTGATTTATTTGTATTTCGACAACTGTCCCCCGCAATGGGGACTTTGAAGGAAATCGGCATCCGCTACCCTGTCGGCGTTGGTGGACGCAAAATGCAGTGAACCGTGTGTGTTGTAAGGCGTAAAACTGCGGCGCCGCTTCAGACCAATCATTGTCGGAGTCGTATTTTTATAGCAATAGTTCTCGGTCGGAGGCCGGACGAAAGTCCGGCCTTCTTGCTTTTAGGCCGGGCAAATCCAATGGGGAAACCAGGAGATAAACGCTGAGGTGCAAAGAACGCAGAGAATCGCGGAGTGGGGATGGTCACTTCCAACCCGCCGTCCGGTGATTGAGTTGGAATAATTGGAACCAAGAAATGTCTGCGACTCCCCGCGTTCTCCGCGTCTCTGCGTTTTTTCCGTCTTCTTTCGTCTGCATGGATTCGGTTAAGATCTCGGAACAAATAAGCCTTGCCCCTTCTCGCAGTCTGCCGCATAACCGCAATGCCAGACCAAATACAAACCATGAAACTTACACTCTCCGCAATCGCCGCCGTCCTGCTCATGCTGACCGGTTGTGCCAGCCGTTACGTGATTACTTTGAGCAACGGCTCGCAAGTTGTTACCGCCGGCAAACCCAAATTGGTGAACGGCTATTATGTGGGAAAGGATACGAGGGGAAATCCTGTCGAAGTCTCGGCGGGCAGGGTGAGGGAAGTCGCGCCCGCCTCAATGGTTGAAGACGAAAAGGCGACGTTTAAGCCGCGGAGGCACTGACAAACTTGTGCACATATTTGCCGAGCAGATCGGCTTCCAGATTTACCGCATCGCCAACGGCACGTTCACGCAGCGTCGTCACGTCGAACGTGTGTGGGATGATCCAGAGCCGGAACTCGTTCTTCTTCACTCCCGCAACCGTCAGGCTGATTCCATCCACGGCAATCGAACCCTTGTGGATCATATACCGCATGACTTCGGGCGGGGCGCTGATGTCCAGCAAGTGGTCCGCGCCGGATTTCTCCCAGCGGACAATCTTGCCCAATCCGTCCACATGACCAGTCACAAAATGCCCTCCGAGTTCTCCGTCTGCACGAAGCGGGCGCTCAAGGTTTACAAGCGAACCAATCGCTGCGAACTGAAGATTTGTCAGCCGCCAGGATTCCTGGAGCATGTCGAAGCTCAACAGCGTTGAACTGCCGCGCCTCGAACTTTTCACAACAGTCAGGCAGCAGCCATTCACGGCCACACTGGCGCCGAGTTTGATTCCCCGCGCGATCTTTCCTGCGCGAATCGTGAGCGCGATGGATTTCTTTGTCGGTTTGATCGCCGTTACCACCCCGGTTTCTTCAATGATGCCAGTAAACATGAGTCCATGTTGCCGGTGAACGGTCGGAGGTTGCAAGTTCGCAACTTGATCTTGAGTGCAACTGGAATCGCCGGGCAGGTTTTTGTTGGAGTTCACGCTTTAGCGTGGCAGGGCGTCGGGCGGCCCGGAGCACACAAGCTAAAGCTTGAACTCCAACTTTCAGTTGGCCGACCCTGCCCGGTAATTCCAGTCGTGTGTTTGCAACGTTGTGCGCATTTCACTTTTCAGTCCGCGCCGTCATCAACAAATCCACTCCGAGTTTTTTCCATTCGACATTGCGAAGCCGGATGGCGTCTGCCAGCTTTGTTGCTCCATCGCCGGCCACGGCTTTGCGTGATGCAGAACCTCCCAGGATTTTAGGCGCGTAGAAGAACGCGATGCGTTGTGCGAAACCGCCAAGCAGGAAGGATGCGTTTACTTCGCCACCGCCTTCCACGAGCAGGCTGGTAACATTCTCACGACCGAGCTTTCGCAAGAGCCATCTCAAATCCAGTTTAGATCTCGCTCCCGGTGCGACGAGCACTTTTACTCGCTTCGACAACAACTCAACACGCTTCCTTGGAGCGCTCAGGCTGACCACGATGGTCGTCATGGCAGCTTGTTCGTCGCGCACAACCTTCGCCGTCGTGGGCGTCCGCGCCATGGAATCGAGAACGATGCGGCGAATGGATTTGCCAGCGCCGGATGGTCCATCTGTAAGTGCATTCCTCGCCGTCAGGCTCGGATCGTCAGCCAGCACCGTGTTCACACCGACGAGAATTGCATCGGAGGCCTGGCGCAACTTCATGCCGTGAGTGCGAGCCTGCTCACCTGTGATCCATTTTGATTCACCGCCCGCTGTCGCGATTTTTCCGTCGAGTGTCATTGCGGCCTTCACTGTTACAAATGGCGTGCGGTGGACGATCCAGTGGTTGAAGACCTCATTCAACTTTTCACACTCGACGGCCAGTCGGTTGCAGGGATCATCACCAAGGGGGATGACTTCAATTCCCGCGCGACGCAAGATTTGAAATCCCTTCCCACTGTGTACCGGATTCGGATCCGTTGTGCCAACGACAACGCGTTTGATTCCTGCGGTGATGATGGCTTCGGTGCAGGGCGGTGTTCGTCCGTGAGTGCAGCAGGGTTCAAGCGTGACGTAGAGGGTGGCGTTGCGCGTTGTGCTCCCAAGACGACGCGCATTGGCAATCGCTTCAATCTCCGCGTGTGGGCCGCCTGCGCGACGATGCCAGCCGCGCCCGATGATTGCGCCGTTTCGGACGACCACAGCGCCGACCATCGGATTTGGAGAAGTCGTGCCGCAACCTCTCCGCGCAAGTCGCAGGGCGACCCGCATCATTGCGATGTCTGAATTCTTCTTGGAACGCACGCACGCATGATAGCCTGCGTCCATCGGCTCGCGTCCATCGAAAACTCCGGCTGCAATTGTTCACATGCCCTTGGTTCTATCACGGCAGATTTTCATGAATTCAGTTTCCGGCAATGACAGGGATCGTTCCCTCCAGTGCAGCACGCCCCATTCGCGGCGCAGCTTGCGGCGGCCCAGCGGCAGGGCGACGAGAGAACCATCCTTCAATTCTTCGCGCGCGATCCATGTTGCGAGCACGCTGATGCCCATGCCTATTTTAACCAGTTCCTTGATCGTCTCGATGCTGCCGAGTTCCATGGCGGAATTCAGCGCCACGCCTTCTTCGCGAAAATAGTGTTCGACAGCGCGAAACGTCTGGCTTGCCCGGCTGTAGAGAATGAAATGTTGCTTGGGAATCTCCGGTCGCGCCACGCCACCCGCTTCCACCCACGGATGTTTCGGGTCAACGATGAACATCAACTCGTCCTGAAACAACGGAACAAACTCGAGCGACGGCTCGTGATGCGCCGAGAGCGTCAGCGCCAGATCAATCCGTTGTTCGCGCACAGCTTCTGCAAGGGCCACCGAATCGCCTGTTTCAAGTGTCACGCGACATTTGGGATGTGATTTCTTGAATTCGCGCAACACGCCCGGCAGGAGATGCTGGCAGGCGGACAGGGTCGCGCCGATTCGCAGCCGCGTCTCACCCCAACGGCCCAGCTTCTCGATCTTTTCACGAGCCGCATTCATGTCGGAAAGTATTTTTGTTGCATGTTGCAACAAGTGCTCGCCTTCGAGAGTGAGGGTGGTTTTTTTGCCCACCCTGTTCAAAAGGCGGCATCCAAGTTCACCTTCGAGAGCTCTCATCGAATGGCTCACCGCCGATTGTGTGATGAAAACTTCCTTTGCGGTGGCCGTAAAACTTCCTGTCCGCGCAAGGCTCACAAATGTCCTCAATTGCCTGCTGTCGAGTATTTCGCTCATCAATGAATCCTTTTCACCGTCTGCATGATTTATTCAACCGCGTTGGTTTCTCTTGCTGGCATCGCCGCAGCTTGACGGTGTATCGCACGCGGTCTGCGCGACGAATCGCAGGTCAGATGCCAGATGCGCGCACAGAAAAGTTTCAGACATCGAACCCATGAACAGGAAACCAGAAATACAAATGCCAGAATCAAGAACAACTCCAGTCTCACGCCGTTCGTTTCTTCAGGGCACAGTCAAAGGCACCGCGCTTACTGCTCTTTTCGCGGGACTGCCCAAAGCCTGGCTCGGCACGGCTTACGCCAGCGACGCGCCGGAAACCGCCAAGCTCCGCTGCGGTATCATCGCGCTGACGGACAACTCCCCGCTCGTGATCGCGGCTGAAAAAGGGTTCTTCAAAAAGTACGGCATGGAAGTGACCATCGCCAAAGGCGCGAACTGGGCCGCCATCCGCGATTCCCTTTCCTCTGGTGACAATCAACTCACGCACATGCTGCTCGGAATGCCGATTGCCAGCACGATGGGACTGCTCGGTTCGCCGAAGAAGCCGATGATCATTCCGTGGCTTCTCAATCGCAACGGCCAGGCCATCACGCTCAAGCAGGAATGGAAGGGCAAAGTTGGCGCTGATCCCAAAGCTCTCAAGCCATTCGTCGAGTCCGCAAAAAAACTAGGCGAGCCGCTCACCTTCGCCATGACCTTCCCGCCCGGCACACACGCAATGTGGATGCGCTATTACCTCGCGGCCGGTGGCATCAACCCCGACAAAGACGTCTCTCTCATCACCGTGCCGCCGCCGCAGATGGTGGCGAACATGAAGATTGGCAAGATGGACGGCTTCTGTGTCGGTGAACCTTGGAACGCCCGCGCCATCGCGGACAAGATAGGTTTCACCAGCGTCACCACGCAGGACATCTGGAAGGATCACCCGGAAAAAGTTTGCGCGTTTACGGCCGAGTTTGCGGATAAAAATCCCAAGACCGTCAAGGCCGTGTTGAAAGCTCTGCACGAAGCCAGCGTGTGGCTTGACGACATGAACAACCGTCCCGAGCAATGCGAGATCGTCAGCAAGCCGAACTACATCAACTGCGACAAGGAAGTCATTCTCGGCCGGCTGCTCGGCAAACTGGATTACGGCGACGGGCGCGCGATCACAGACGAATTCCCGATGCACTTCAGCAAGCGCAACTGCAATTACCCCCAGCCCGCTTACGCGAAATGGTGGCTTACCCAGTTCCGCCGCTGGGGCATGGTCACTGGCAAGCCGGATTACGAAGGCGTCGCCAGCAAGGTCATGCGTGGCGACATCTACACCGAGGCGATGAAGGAAATCGGCGTCACGGATCGCGCCCAGGACGATAGCGGCTGGGAGATGTTCGATGGCGTGAAGTTCGATCCGAAGGGCGATCTCGAAGCGTATGCGAAGGGATTTGCGGTCAACAGCGCGAAGAGCTGAAACATTTAAGGCGCGTTGCGTGTGCTTCCCTTGAACCGCGCGACGCGCCATACGAAATTGTAAAGAACCGACCCAGCATGAACGAAAATTGGTTGAAGAAAATTGACTGGCTCATCCTGCCGCTGATTGGCGCGATGGTTTGTATCGGCCTGTGGCACGCCGTCGCCGGAAAGAAAACCTACGTCTTGAAAACCCCGGCTAGTGGTCTGGAAGAAATGCACGCAGGCTTGGTGCAGGCACTGCCGAACGGCGAGGAGGTTTGGAAAAAGGTGAAGCCGCTCGTGGCTGAAGGAAAGACCGAGCAGGTCAAAAGCTTCGCGAATGGAACAAAAATTTGGGAGGCCGTGGAGCCGTTTGTCGAAGAGAAACGCGTCGGCCTCATCGCCGCATTGCCCAACGTCGGAGAAGCCTGGCAATCCAGCAAGCCCTACATCGCCGAACCGTTTGCCAAGCGCGGTGAACTGGATCAAGGCATCCTGCGGTTCACCTGGCTGTCGTTGATCCTGGTCGCCAAAGGCTACACGCTCGCACTGCTCATCGGTACGCCGATTGGATTTTTCCTCGGGCTTTCCAAATCATTCACCAAGATGACGGACCCGATCATTCAGGTGCTCCGTCCCGTGTCGCCGCTGGCGTGGTTGCCGCTGGGCATGGTGTTGTTTTTGGGTGCGGGCAAGAATGCGAGCGAACTCGCGGCACTGTTCACCATCGCCATCTGCGCCATGTGGCCAACGGTTTTGAACACAGCCGTCGGCGTGCGCGCCATCCCACAAGATTACTTGAACGTCGCAAAGGTGTTGAAGCTCTCGCGCTGGAAAACGCTCACCAAGGTGATGATTCCCGCAACACTGCCTTACATGTTCACGGGCTTTCGTCTGAGTCTCGGCATCGCATGGCTCGTGATCGTCGCGGCGGAAATGTTGACGGGTCGCCCCGGCGTCGGCGGCTTTCTCTGGCAGGAATACAACGCTCTGATTTATGAGCACATCATCCTTTGCATTCTCACCATCGGCATCGTGGGCTTCGCGCTCGACCGGTTGATGAGTGTGGTGGAACGCCGTTTCAAGACAGCATGACGTATGGCTTTTCTTGAATTAAAAAACGTCAGCAAGAGTTTTGGCACTTCGACCGTGCTCAAGGACATTAACTTGAGCATCGAGAAGGGCGAGTTCGTTGCCATCGTCGGATTTTCCGGCGCGGGCAAGACAACGCTCATCAACATCATCGCGGGGTTGATCAAGCCAGACTCCGGCACTGCGACACTCAACGATTTGGAAATCACCGAACCCGGCCCGGATCGCGGCATCGTTTTCCAGAATTACTCCCTGCTTCCGTGGCTGACGGTTTATGAAAACATTTTTCTCGCCGTGGATCAGGTCAACCCGAACTGGACGAAGGCCAAGAAACAGGAACACGTCGAAAAACACATCGCGATGGTGAACCTCACTCCGGCGCGCGATAAATTCCCCAAGGAACTTTCCGGCGGCATGAGACAGCGCGTCAGTGTGGCGCGGGGACTTTCGATTGACCCGCAGATTCTATTGCTCGACGAACCGCTCTCCGCGCTGGACGCGCTCACTCGCGCGACATTGCAGGACGAGATTTCACGCATCCGCGAGGAAACGCATAAGACCGTTGTTCTCATCACGAACGATCCAGACGAGGGAATTTATCTGGCCGACCGCATCATCCCGCTTACCGCCGGGCCGGGCGCGACGCTTGGACCGAGTTTCACAGTGGACATCCCGCATCCGCGCGACCGCAAGGCGATCAACCATTATGAATCGTTCAAGAAACTGCGCCGCGACGTGGTGGAGTTCATGTTGAACTCCAAACACGACCGACACCACAGCATCACCCGGAAACTTGTGTTGCCTGACATTGAGCCGGAAGATTTGTCCGTGCCGCGAACGATGACAAGCTGGCGCAAAATTCCAAGGCGTCGCAGCGAAGTCAAAGAAGAGACGGTGGAGGTGGACTTGTGAGCAATTACGTCGAACTTTCCAAGCTCAACAAGACTTATCCGTCGCCGAAGGGGCCGCAGGTCATCGTCAAGGATTTCGATCTCAACATCCAGAAAGGCGAGTTCGTCACGCTCATCGGCCATTCCGGCTGCGGTAAAAGCACGGTGCTTTCGATGCTCGCCGGGCTGAACGAAATCACCGATGGCGGAATCATCCTGGCAGGACGCGAGCTTTCCGGTGCGGGCCCGGATCGCGGCGTGGTGTTTCAATCGCCCTCACTGTTGCCGTGGATGACGGCCTTCGAGAACGTCATGCTTGGTGTGGAACAGGTGTTCTACACCGCCAGCAAGGAAGAACGCCGCGAGATTGTGGAATACTATCTGACCGTCGTCGGACTCGGCGATGCGATGCACAAGAAGCCCGCCGAACTTTCGCAAGGCATGAGACAGCGCGTCGGCATCGCGCGGGCGTTCGCGCTCAAGCCGAAGATGTTGTTGCTCGACGAACCGTTCGGGATGTTGGATTCGCTCACGCGCTACGAGCTTCAGCAGGTTCTCATCGAACTCTGGCGCAAAAATAAGATCACCGCCCTCATGGTCACGCACGACGTGGATGAGGCGTTGTTCCTCAGCGACCGCATCGTTTGCATGACCGACGGTCCCGAAGCGGAGGTGGGAGATATTTTGCATGTGAACTTCCCGCGTCCGCGCGAGCGCAAGGCGGTGATGGAGCATCCCGACTATTACAAATTGCGCGAGCATCTCATCGAATTCCTAGAAGTTCACGCGCATCGCAAGGACTCCATGACGCCCGTGAATTCAAAGCCGTATCCTCCAGTTTCCGCCAAAACCAAGGAGGCTGAGTTGATACCTGTTTGAACTGAGTTAATGCCATCGGAAAGGAAACCCAAACTGAAACTATGAAATTGAAAATGACCCCGGCAGTCGGAGCAGGAGCGATCGTGCTCGCCGCAGTTAATACCGTCTATGCGCAATACGCGCCCCCACCGCCGCCGACGCCATTCCAGGGATTCATCAATGAACCACTGAGAGCGAACGATCCCTACATGAACAAATGGGATTTCGGTGGTGCGGTTCGCGCGCGTTACGAAGTCAGGGAAGGTTTCGGAATTCCCGGCGTGGCAGGTTCGCTGGATTTCCGCGATCACGGCGCGGATGTGGACAACGACTATTTTATCGAACGCCTGCGCTATCGAATCGGCTACACGGACAAATGGTGGAGCACTTTGGTGGAAGGTCGAAGCAGTTTTGCGCAGAGCGACCAACGGTTTGCCTATTTTTCAAATCCTGTTCCAGCGCACACAGCGAATCGCAATGGCCTGGGCCCGGAATCTGATACAGTTGATCTGCATCAAGCCTATGTCATGCTCGGCAACCACAAGGAATTTCCCGTATCACTCAAGGTCGGCCGGCAGGAGATGAGCTATGGCGAGGAACGTCTCGTCGGCGCATTCGCGTGGAACAACATGGGTCGTGTGTTCGATGCCGCCAAACTTCGATGGCAGACCGAGTGGTTCGGCGCAGACTTCTTCACGTCGCGCGTGGTGATTCCTGAAGACCAGCGCTTCAACGTCAGCAACGACTACGACTGGTTCTCCGGCGTTTATGCGAACATCAACAAAGTGCCGAAAAATCTGCTCGACGTTTATTTCCTCGCGCGCAACTCGGACGAAAAAGCGATCTCGGCGGAACCCAGCCCGCAGTTTCCACAACCCAGCGCCCGTGACATTTACACCGTTGGCGCGCGGTTGAAATCCAAGCCCGCCGAGTTTGGGAACTGGGATTACACGCTCGAAGGCGCGTATCAGTTTGGGAATTTCCAGGATCGCCGTATCGGCGGCGCAGCGGCGATTCGTCGCGAGCACTCGGCGTACATGCTCGTCGCGCAAGGCGGCTACACCTTTGCCGATGCGTGGGCGACCCCACGGCTTGGCATCGAATACGCCTTCGCTTCCGGCGACAGCAGCGCCACGAACAAGACACATGAAACATTTGAAAACCTGTTTCCCACAAACCACAAATTTTACGGCTATATGGATTTCATCTCGTTGCAAAACATCCACGACGTGCGCCCCGTGCTCACGCTCAAGCCGTCTCCGCGCCTGAGCCTCGCGTTCGAGGGCTATTTGTTCTGGCTCGCCGATACGCACGACAACTTTTACAACGTTGGCGGCGCTCCGCGCGGCGGCGTTGCGGCCACACCCACGGGCAATGGCTACGGCATCAACGCAAATTATAGCAGCTATGTTGGCAGCGAGGTGGATGTCATCGCCGGTTACGCCGTCACGCGATACGCACAACTCGAAGTCGGCTACGGCCACTTCTTTGTTGGCGATTATGTGAAGTCATCACTCTCGTCGGTTGCGTTCGACTCCAAGGACGCGGATTACGTTTACGCGCAGATCAACATCAATTTCTGATTGGAAAAAACGGTCAACACCATCTGTCCCTATTGCGGCGTTGGATGCGGCCTCGCGGTAAAGGTTCGCGACGGGAAAATCATTTCCGTGCGCGGCGACAAGGATCATGCCTCCACGCTTGGCGGCATCTGCCAGAAGGGAGCGCAGGTGGATCAGATTGTCGCCACGCCAAACCGCCTGGCGTCTGCCCAGCTTCGCCACTCGCGCGGCGAACCCTTTGAGCACACCACGGTTGACGCCGCGCTCACGCATGTCGCCGACAAGTTCAAGCAAATCATTCGCACCCATGGCCGCGACTCCGTCGGGTTTTACATTTCCGGCCAGCTCACCACCGAGACACAATACGTCTTCAACAAACTTGCCAAAGGCGCTCTCGGCACGAACAACATTGATGCAAACTCGCGCCTTTGCATGGCAAGCGCCGCCAGCGCCTACAAACTCGCGCTCGGCGCGGACGGCCCGCCGACATGTTACGACGACCTCGACACTGCCGAGTGCTTTCTGATTCTCGGCGCGAACATGGCCGAGTGTCATCCCGTCCTCTGGCAGCGCATCAAGCGTCGTCTTGCGCGCAAACGCGTCCGCGTCATTGTCGTTGACCCGCGCCGCACGCCCACCGTCGACGCCGCACATCTGCATTTACAAGTCAAGCCCGGCACGGACGTCGCGCTGCTCAACGCCATCCTCCACGTCCTCATCACGCAACGCTGGACGAACGAAACTTTTATCCGCAACCACACGGAGAACTGGGAAGCTCTCCGCGACGTTGCGGAAAACTGGACGCCCGCCCGCGCCGCGAAAGTGTGCGGCGTGAGTGAACTCGACATTCATCGCGCCGCGTTTTGGTTCGGTAATTCCGCCGAGTCATTGAGCCTGTGGGCAATGGGCGCGAACCAAAGCACGAGCGGTGTCGCCAAAAATCTCGCGTTAATAAATCTCCATCTCGCCACGGGAAAAATTGGACGCCCCGGCAGCGGGCCGTTCTCGCTCACCGGCCAGCCGAATGCGATGGGCGGGCGGGAAGTCGGCTACATGAGCGGCGGTTTGCCCGGCTACCGTGATGTGACCAACACCGATGATCGTGCGACGGTCGCGAAGATTTGGGGCGTGCCGCCGCGCCGCATTCAACCGCAGCCCGGCCTCGATGCAGTGCGGATGTTCGAAGCGCTGGAGCGCGGTGAGTTGAAAGCGATTTGGATTTGCGGTTGCAATCCCGTCGCAACCATGCCGAATTGCGACCAAGTCGCCCGCGCGTTGCGCCGCGCCGAACTCGTCGTCGTGCAGGATTGTTATGCGCCGACCGAGACGACGCCGTTCGCCGACGTGCTGCTGCCCGGCGCGATGAATCTCGAAATCGCCGGCACGATGACCAACAGCGAGCGCCGCATCAGCCTGCTGCAACCGTGCGTGCCGCCGCCCGGCGACGCCTTGCCCGACTGGGAAATCGTCACGCGCTTCGCGGCCAAGCTTGGGTTTGAGGAATTGTTTTCCTATACAAGCGCGCAGGACATTTTCGAGGAACATAAACTTTGCTGCGCCGGCAATCCCGCGCTCGATTTCAGCGGCATCACCTACGCACGACTCAAACGCCACGCCGTGCAATGGCCTGCGCCCAACACACGTGGCCAGGGTGTCGCCCGCCGTTACAGGCAAAAAAAGTTCTTCACGAAAAGCGGTCGCGCGAACTTTCACCCGGTGGAGTTTGCCCCGCCTCAAGATTTATTGACCGCTGAAAAACCGTTCGCGCTCACCACCGGACGCCTCGCAAATCAATGGCACTCGCGCACCAAGACAGGTCATGTCGCCAAGCTCGTGCAGTCAAACCCCGCGCCTTTCGCCGCCATCCATCCCGACGATGCCGCGCGGCTCGAACTTGCCGATGGCGATGAAATCGAACTCGCCTCTGCGCGCGGCGTCGCCCGCACCAGCGTGAAGCTCGACGACACCATCCTGTCCGGCACGGTCTTCGTGCCGTTTCATTGGGGACAATCGCATCGCGTGGACGGCTGCATAAACACACTCACCAACGGAGCAGGCGATCCGGTGTCACACCAGCCTGAATTGAAATTCAGCGCCGTGAGTCTCGTGAAAATCGCCCGGCACGAACCGGAGTCTGAACTTTGCGATGCAGCCACCGCATGAGCAACGTCCCTTTCATCCCCGATTCCGCCCCATTCACTGCCGAGCAACGCGCGTGGCTCAATGGGTTTCTCGCCGGTATCTTTTCACAAACGCCTTCCCCGCCGCAACTCAACGGTGCGCCCGACGCCAATGCCGAACCGCTGCTCGTGTTGTTCGGTTCACAGACCGGCAGCGCTGAAGGTCTCGCCAACAAAGTTGCGAAGGAAGCACAAACGCGCGGTTTCGCTCCGCGCATTCTTGCACTGAACGATTTTGAAAAAGCCAACCTTGCCGCTGGCGGCAAGGCCGTCATCATCTCCAGCACGTGGGGCGACGGCGAGCCGCCAGACAACGCGGTGAACTTCTGGTCGTGGCTCAACGCCGACACCGCGCCGCGTCTGGAGAATCTTCAATACGCCATCCTCGGTCTTGGTGATAAAAACTATTCAGACTTCTGCGGAGCATCGAGGAAGTTCGATACGCGCCTCGCTGCACTTGGCGCGAAGCGTCTTGCACCGCGTGGAGAATGCGACGTGGATTACGAAGGTCCGGCGAAAAGCTGGATTGATGGTTTGTGGGAGAAATTGGGAAGCGGAAGCACGAATGGCGCGTCGCAAAAGGGAAACCATTCATCGCAGTCCCCTCTCCCCGGAGGAGAGGGTCAGGGTGAGGGGAGGGCGTTGCCAACAAAGGGAGCGGCCTACGACAAATCAAATCCATTCCCGGCACGCTTGCTCAAGAATGTTTTGCTCAACAAACCCGGCTCAGGCAAAGAAGTGCGCCATTACGAGATCGCGCTCAACGGCAGCGGCCTCACTTACGAAGCAGGTGACGCGCTCGGTGTCGTGCCGGTGAATTGCCCCGAACTCGTGGACGACGTTATCGCCACGCTCAAAGCCAAGCCCGACGAGAACGTGAAGTTCGGCGACAACATCATGTCGTTGCGTGAGGCGTTGACGCACCACTTCGACGTCAACAAGCCATCGCAGGAACTGCTCGCGGCTGTGGCGAAAGCTGCGCCGCAAAGCGAACTGGCTGCGTTGCTCGCACCCGAGAAGCGCGACGACCTCAAGAAATGGCTCTGGGGTCGGCACGTCATTGATCTGTTGGAACTGTTGCCCGCGCCGATGCCGATCTCGGAATTCATTCCGCTGCTCAAGAAGCTTGTGCCGCGGCTCTACTCGATCTCCTCCTCGCCCAAGGCGCATCTAGGCGAAGTCCATCTAACCGTGGGCGCGGTGCGTTATGGAAGTCACGGACGCGAACGCAAGGGCGTGGCTTCGACATTTCTCGCAGATCGGGTTGGCGACACAAAGTTCGTAAAAGTTTTCGTGCAGCCATCGCACGGGTTCAAACCGCCCGCGAACGGCGACGTGCCGATCATCATGGTCGGGCCGGGCACGGGCATCGCGCCGTTCCGGGCGTTCCTCGAAGAACGTCAGGCCACCGGCGCGAAAGGCAAGAACTGGCTTATCTTCGGCGACCAGAAGCGCGACGCAGATTTTCTTTACGAGGAACTGCTGACTGGCTGGCAGAAATCGGGTTTCCTCACGCGCCTCGATCTGGCGTTCTCGCGTGATCAGGAAAAGAAGATTTACGTGCAGGACCGCATGCTGGAGAACGCTGCCGAAATGTGGTCGTGGCTCGAAGCGGGCGCGCACTTCTACGTTTGTGGTGACGCTAGCCGCATGGCAAAGGACGTGGACGCCGCTCTGCACAAGGTTGTGGAAACCATCGGTGGCAAGAGCGCGGATGAAGCGAAGGCTTACGTGGCGAAATTGAAATCCGACAAACGCTATCAACGGGACGTGTATTAGGATGAATTCAACTTTACCAGAACCCATCGCCAGCGCCGGTTTCACCGCCGAGCAGAAGGAGTATTTAGCAGGATTGTTCGCCGGGGCAAACGCGCGTGGACAAAAGTTCAGCGATGTTGAACCCGCGCCGGCTGCGAAGGAGGATTTGATCCTCGAAGAACGCATCAAACGCGAGTTGCATCCGCTCGACGCTTACGAGCAATTGGTCGAGAACGCCATCGGCAACAAAGCGCCGGACAAGGAGGACCTGTTCCGATTCAAGTGGCACGGACTGTTCTTTCTGACGCCGGTGAAGGACGCGTTCATGTCGCGGCTGCGGATTCCGGGCGGCGTCTTGAAGTCATATCAGCTTCGCGAACTGGCGCACATCGCGCAACAGATCACGAGCGGTTACGTGCAGGTGACCACGCGCGCAAATCTCCAGATGCGGCTCATCTATCCCAAAGATGCGCCGGACTTTTTACGGCGTGTTCAAGCCATCGGTCTGCACACGCGCGGCGCGGGCGCGGATAACATCCGCAATCTCACGATGAATCCCACGGCGGGCATTGACCCGGTGGAGTTGATTGACGTGCAGCCGTTCGTGCAACAGATCGCGCAGGTCATCATCAATGACCGTTCATTCTACGATCTGCCGCGCAAGTTCAATATCGCCTACGACGGCGGCGGGTTGATCGGTTCAGTCGAGGACACGAATGACATGGGCGTGAAGGCGGTATTGGTTGGAGCGCCGGCCTCTGGCACGGCTCGAAGTAATGCCGCAGCGCAACGAGCCGTGCCGGAGGCCGGCGCTCCGGACGTATTGCCGCCCGGCGTTTATTTCCGCATCGCGCTAGGTGGGGCGACGGGTCACAAATCATTCGCTCGTGACCTCGGCGTGGTTGTGCCGCCAGCGGAGATCACCAAGGTCGTCGCGGCGGTGGTGCGCGTTTATATCGAACACGGCTGTCGGACGAATCGCAAGCGCGCGCGGCTCAAGCATCTGCTCGAAACGATGTCGTTCGACGAATATCTCGCGCTCGTGGAAAAGAAGCTCGGCACGACACTCCGACGCGCGCCTTACGACGCGGCGCAGATGCGTTGGGCGTCGCAGGAACTGGCACATTCGCATGTAGGCGATTTTCCGCAAAAGCAACGAGGGCTGAATTACGTTGGGGCAACGTGTCCGGTCGGCAACATCACGCCGAAGCAGATGTTGCGAGTGGCGGAACTGGCCGAGCTTTACGGGAGCGGTGAGATTCGTCTGACCGTCTGGCAGAATTTCATCATCCCGAACGTGCCGGACGCGTTCGTGCTGACGCTGAAGAAGGCGTTGGACAAAACGGGATTGCCCACGAAGCAATCGAATCTGGCGAGCGGCGTCATCGCATGCACGGGAAATTCCTACTGTAAGTTTGCGCAGTCGAATACCAAAGCCCACGCGCTCGAAGTCATCAAACAGGTCGAGAAGCGCGTGCCACTCGATCAACCCGTGAACATCCACGTCACCGGCTGTCCGAATTCCTGCGCGCAACATTACATGGGCGACATCGGCTGCCTCGGCACGAAGGCGAAGATTGGTGGCGAGAGCGTGGATGCGTACCACGTCTTCGTTGGCGGCGGGTTCGCAAAAAATCAAGCGGTCGGACGACAGGTTTTTTCTGGCGTCACCGCGAGCGAATTGCCGGAGACGATTGAGAAAATGCTGCGCACCTATCTCAAGCATCGGCAAGGCGCGGAGACGTTCCAACAATTCAGCACGCGGCACGAGGTGGGCAAGTTGCAGGAGATGTTCGCGGAGTGAGCGTTGGAGTTCAGGCTTCAGCCTGTGCCACGAACAAGCTAAAGCTTGGACTCCAGCTCGCCAGCAAGATGCTGGCGCTCCCGGGTGGGCGCACGCTAGACTTCCGCGCTGTTATGACCAATGAGACGAATGCGACTGATGCGGCCAATCTGCGCGTGACGGGGATTTTCATTTCGCCGGGGCATAATTTCTTTGGCCATCACGAGAAACCGGCGGGCACGCATCCCACGATTTCGGTGAAGGAGATTGAGTGCGTGGCGGGGAAGGGTTTGTTCGGCGACCGTTTTTTTGGCTTCAAGGAAAACTACAAGGGGCAGGTGACATTTTTCTCGGCGGAGGTTTTCGAGGACGTTTGCCACAAACTCGGCGGAGGCGGCAAATCTCCAGGCGTGACACGGCGCAACGTCATCACGCGCGGCGTGAATCTGGATTCACTCATTGGAAAACGTTTTGCGGTGCAGGGCGTGGAGTTCGAAGGCGTGTGCGAGTGCAGCCCGTGTCATTGGATGAATGAGGCCATCGCGCCCGGCGCGGAAGCGGCGCTGCACGGGCGGGGTGGTCTGCGGGCGCGCATACTCACCGACGGCAAACTTTGCGTGGACGCATGAAGTTCAGCGCGGTCATTCTCGCAGGTGGAAAATCCTCCCGGATGGGTTGCGACAAGGCGTTGCTCCAACTGGACGGTCTATCGTTGCTGGCTAGACAGATCGGACTCGTGCTTTCCATTGGGGCGAGTGAGGTTTTTATTTCCGGTCGCAAGGATGCAGACTACTCGGCGTTCGGTTGTCGTGTGTTGCAGGATCGCTTCGACGACGCCGGGCCGCTGGCGGGAATTGAACGCGCGCTGGATGCGGCTTCCTTGCCGCTGTTGCTGGTGCTGGCGGTGGATTTACCGCAGATGAGCGCGGAGTTTTTGGGGCGGCTGGCGGCGAATTGCACGGCGACAACGGGCGCGATTCCTCGTATTTCCGGGCAGGTCGAACCGTTGGGCGCGTTTTATCCAACCAAGATGAAACTGGAACTTCTGCGAGCCGGGTCGGAGACCGGCGTTCCGGGGGCAAGGGATTTCGCGGCGCGTTGCGTGACGGGGAAGCTTGCGGTTTACGTTGACTGTGGGACGCGCGACGCCAAGTATTTCAGGAACTGGAATTCTCCAGCGGACATTGACTCGGCGTGCCGGACTTGAATCTCATCGGCTGGATGTATTTGGCGACGGCGGTTGGCGTCGTGGCGTTTTTTTATTCATCCGTCGGCCACGGTGGGGCTACCGGTTATCTCGCCGCGCTTGCGTTGCTCGGTGTCGCACCAGCTTCCGCCCGCGTCGCCGTGTTGATCACCAATGTGCTGGTGGCGGGCGTTGCGTGGTGGCGGTTTCGTCAGGCGGGCAATTCCGACTGGAAAATTCTGCTGATGTTCGCAATCACGTCCGTCCCGTGCGCAATGATCGGCAGCAAGGTCCATATCAGTCCGCATGCGTACAAACTTGTTCTTGGTGCGGTGCTGACGGTGGCTGGCAGCGTCTTGCTTCTGCGATCGCGCTGGCAGACCGATGATGTTGCGCTCCGGAAATTCCTTTGGCCGGTGGCGCTGGTCATCGGTGTCGTGCTTGGTTTTCTGGCTGGGCTCACCGGTATTGGAGGCGGCGTGTTCTTAAGCCCGCTGCTGTACCTGCTTCGCTGGGTGAAGCCGAAAACAACCGGTGGAATCTCGGCTGGATTCATCGTGCTGAACTCCGTCGCCGGGCTGGCCGGCGCGGGTTGGGGGAAAATTACCCATGCGGGTCCTTTGCTCTGGCTCACGCTGCCCGCAGTGGCCGGTGCATTGCTGGGAACTCATCTTGGAGCACGACGGTGGAGCAGTGTGACGTTTAGTCGTGTGCTGGCGGGCGTGCTGGTGTTTGCGGGCGGAAAACTGTTGTGGGAGGCGGGCAGGGGATAGGACGAATGCGAACCGCAGTTTTCGGAATCGAACGGGAACACGCCGGCAAGATGCCAGCGCTCCCAGGTCAGTGTTTTGGGCGGAGGAGAATGGCTTTCTTGTCCGTGCCCTCGACTTCCACGCTTTGGGTTTCGATGTCGGGATCGTCCTTGAGCGCTTGATGAATGATGCGACGATCAAATGACGAGAGGGGCTCGAGTTCGACGACGTCGCCCCAGCGGCGGACTTTTTCAGCGGCCTCCTGCGCCTTTTTCACAAGAGCCTCGCGGGCCTGGGAGCGGTAGCCGGCCACGTCCACCATGACTTTGGGGACATTGCGGTCCTGTTGGAAAAGCAGGCGGTTGGTGATGTACTGAAGGTCGGAAAGAATCTGCCCCTGGCGTCCTATCAGGCGACCGGAGTCCTCGGTCTTGACGTCGAGCATAATGCCGTCGTCCATCGAATGTTCCTCCACGGTGGCGGGAAATCCGAGAAGTTCGAGGACTTTTTCGAGCGTGGCTTTGGGTTGAGTGGGCATAGGTCAAATGCAGAGTGCGGAATGCGGAGTGAGGAATCGTTTCATCGCCATCATTTTTTCTTTTTCGACGCCGGCGTCAATACTGAAGCTGTGGCGGGCGCCGCAGGTGACGCGGGAGGTTGGTTCTTCTTCATCATCTTCGTTTGAAGAATGGTTAGAAGGTTGTTCACGGTCATGTAGAGTGCGAGGCCGGAGGAGAAGTTGTAGAGAATGGCCAGAAACATAAGCGGCATCCAGCGCATCATTTTTTGCTGCGTCGGGTCCATTCCGGGCGACATCGGCGTGGTGTGCGTTTGCCAGATGGCGGTTGTGATATACAGAATGGGCAGGAGGTTGAGCGGGAGTCCGTCTGGCGTGCCGATGAAGGGCAGGAAGCCCAATCCTGGAATGGTGAATAGTGTGTCGGTCTTGGAAAGGTCCACGGCCCAAAAGAAACTCGCACCCCTCAGTTCAATGGCGCTGCGTAACATCGCGAACAATCCGAAAAATACCGGTAGTTGAATCAAGACCGGGATGCAGCCGGTGACGGGGTTGACGCCGTTCTCGCGATACAACTCGCTCATCTTCTGCTGAAACTTCACCTGGTCGTCCTTGTATTTTTCCTTTAAGGCGGCCAATTGCGGTGCGAGTGCAGCCATTTTTTGAGAGGAACGGGTGCTTAATGCGGTGAGCGGCCAGAAGATGAGTTTGATGATGACGGTGATGCCGATGATGGCCCAGCCATAGGGCAGGCGGAGAAAATCGTGCAGGCCATTCATTCCGAGCAGGAGAACTTTGGCGAAGAAGCCAAAGAAGCCGTCGAACCCCATCACGAGGTCCACCTTGCTCATCACGCTGTTACCAATGCGATCCAGCGTGCGATAGTCCTTCGGGCCGGCGAAGATATTGAATTTCCTTTCAACGGCCTGGCCTGCGGCGAGAGTTGCGCCGGGATAAACCATCACGGTCTCGTAGGCTTTCGGCGATGGATTTTTCTCGTCCTTGAACCTCCCCTTGGTGGGGCGTGGAAGATCGAAACGGTGAACGGTTACCTGTTGCGCCGGAGAGTCAGGCATGGCGGCAAGGAAGAAAAACTGGTTGTGAGTGGCCGTCCAGACGACGTTGCTCGCGCCGTCGCGATACTCTGCGCGTGGTGTGCCGGGGAAGCAACCGAGCGTCTTGTTGTCGAAGTAAGGGCCGGTGGTGTCGTGTTTCTTTGCGCCGTCAAACCACATCATGCCGACTTGCGAGCCGTCGTCATCCCAGCCCATCGGAGTCGCCGTGCCCACCACCCAGTCCTGCTGCGGCAGTGTGAGGGCATTGCTCGATGAATTCTCAAGGCGTACGGACGCGTGAATGAGGTAATTGGTTCCGAGCCGAAATTCCTTCGTGACTCGAAGTCCGTTGGCGAGGTTTTTTTCGGCGTGAATTACATTTGCTGTCAGCGTCAACGTGAATACACCGTCGCCTTGCACGTTTTCGTCACCGACCACCGCAAGCACCGGCAGGTGCGCCTGCGAGTTTAGCGAGGCGACGCCATTTGTGATTGGATTCTTTTTGGATTCCCGGGTGATGGTTTCCCGGTAATGCACCAAGGCGATCTCCTTGAGTCCACCTCCGTGTGAAGTAAATGTGTAGCGGGCATTTTCGTTCGTCACCACGAGAAGCTGTTCGGGGGTATTGGTGGAGATTGGAGCGCGGGTGGCTGTTGTGGAGATCGCCGCGGGTGAAGCGGTGGCCGAAGCCGGGGTCGCTCCCGTTTGTGGGGCGGCGGGAGATTGTGCAGTGGCGATGGCGTTGGTGTCACGCGGCGGCAGCGGTTTCGGCGGGCGGATTTTATTGATCATCGGCTGCCACATGAACATTA
>JABFSR010000143.1 GCA_013140495.1 Verrucomicrobiota bacterium | reverse complement strand
GCGAATACTCGATCTCCTCCATCGGCCCTGGGCCACGCGCCCAGCGACATTTGAAACTGGCGCGCGAACGCGGGCTCAAAACGATCGCAAAAATTCAGGCTGGCAACACTTGGGAACTTTCCGCCGTACCATACATTCCCGCAGTCGAAAATGTTGCCCGGCACGCGGAGAACCTTCGCAGCGCAAACGTCAACGGACTGATGCTTGGGTGGACGCTCGGCGGTTATCCCTCGCCGAACCTTGAAGTTGTTTCGGAAACGCTGGCCTGCGGCTCGGCTGACGAGGCAATGCAACGCGTGGCGGAACGACGGTTTGGCGCTGCACTCGCGCCTGCGGTTGTTACCGCATGGAGGGGCTTCAGCGCCGCGTTCCGCGAGTTTCCGTATCACGGCGGTCTGGTCTATTCCGGCCCGCAACAGCTTGGCCCGGCAAACCTGCTGTGGGCACAACCCACAGGCTATGCCGCCTCAATGGTCGGCTTTCCCTACGATGACTTGAAATCATGGCGAGCGATTTATCCGCAAGACATTTTTGTGCAGCAATTCGAGAAGGTCGCCGACGGATTCGACCGCTCCCTCACCGAACTCAAAAGGGTCCTGAAGCAAGGATATGAGGCTACCGCAGCGCAATACAGCGCTCTGACGGGAGAATGTGGCGTGGCCGAAGCAGCCGCCATTCATTTTCGCAGTTCAGCCAATCAGGCGCGTTTTGTGATGGCCCGACACGCCCTGACGGCGGCGAAGACAACCGAAGATGCAGCGTCGCTGCGTACGGCGATGGAAAAGGTGTTGCAGGATGAAATCGCATTGGCCCGACGGTTGCACGAAATTCAATCACGCGATTCACGGATTGGTTTTGAAGCTTCAAACCAGTACTACTACGTGCCGGTTGATCTAATTGAGAAGGTTCTGAATTGCCACGAACTGCTCGCGAACCTGCAAGGGATTTGAGAGTAACGGCGAACTGAAAACATGAACTGGTATTGCAAACCAAATCCTTTAAGGGCCAAAAGTCATACAATAAATAAATTGACCGCAAACGCCACTTGCCTGAAATTTAGGAACAAAGGCTCCATTGCAAATGTTCAACTCCGGACAAATCATGAATAACTTGAACAAAAACAAACTCAGGCTGGTTCAAGCCACACGAACCGTATCACGCCCTGAAGCGTTCACGTTGATCGAATTGCTGGTTGTAATCGCGATCATTGCCATTCTGGCAGCCATGCTTCTGCCAGCGTTGAGCAAGGCTAAAGAAAGAGCCCAGCGAACAAAATGCATGAATAATGTTAAGCAGTTGGGCTTGGCCCATAACATCTACATCACTGACAGCAATGATCGGATTGAGCCGCCAAACTGTGGAGGGCAAAGTGGAATGGTGAATCGAAATCTACCTGCTGGATGGCTTTACAAACCAGGCGAAGCATTACCAGGATTACCAGGCACCCTGACCAACGGCCCAACCAAAGGGCTCTATTACGAGCAACTCAAATCGTGGAGCATGTACATGTGTCCGTTGCATGTGACCAATACCCCAGTATGGAAGACCGCGGGCGTGAAGTTCACGAGCTACTTGATGAACGGCTTCGTCATTGACAGTGGTGGCGACAAAAGCACTCGCAGTGTCGGTATTGACTGGGGCGCCGGAGGCATGGGCAAGACCTTGAAGAACTCGATGTTCAAAGGAACGGATATGCTGTTTTGGGAGAGTGACGAAACCGACCGTGAACACGATAACTTCAACGATGGTGCCAGTAATCCCGGCGAGGGCCTTACTCAGCGGCATGTTGACGGCGCCATGTTCGGCTACTTCGACGGTCACGCGGAGTATCTAAAGTGGAAAAAGTGGAAACAGTTGCTCACGGACCCAAACCCGAATAGTCTCTGGTGTTACCCGAAATCGCTCACTGGTCAATGAACATCCTCGTGAGTGGTTATGAACTTCCTGCTGGTTGCAAGCCGCGCAACAAAAGCCAGGGTTGACCGCTGACCAAATAGCGAACGCGCAACGTCTCAGGCAGGCGATGGTTACGGACTTGCAACGCAGGGCGGTCAACGGCGATCAAGCCGCCTTGGCTCAACTCAAGGCAATCGAGAAAACCCGCTCCCAATAGAAAACGTCGAGCATCGTCGCCGAGTATGGTAAAATTGGCTCGTGGCGAAGAATTTCCTCTCACTCGTAATCATGGCTGGAACTGCAGTAAGAGTTCTGTTCGTGCTTGCGGTGTTTGCCACTACAACCTCGCCAGCGCAACCCGGCCTCAAGCTTTCCTCGCTCACACCCGGCACCGAGTGGACAACTCGCATCACAAATGGTGATTTTCAGTCGCAAGGCCCGTTGGTCGGTGGCCAGCATCCGAATCCGACGGGTTGGTCGGGCTTCGGCGAGATGTCTGCGGACGCAGGTACGAACACGGTGCGATCCGACACCGGAATTGTCGCGAAGGGATATGTCACCAGCGGAGGAACGGTGAGTTTGAGGCAACGCCAGGTGATCTTGGAGACTGCGACGGATTACGTCCTCAGCGCTTACATGTGGAACTTTGGCGATACGGCCAACTACGTGAACGCGGTGGTGGATTTCAATGATGCACCCGGTGAACCACAGTTGACCCTTTACGCCGGAGAAGAAGCTGATCAAGGCTATTTCATCTACAAGTACTTCAATACGTCGGTAACAGGAACAAACCTGACCTTGCGCGCTTTCTACGACGGCCTCACAGGTACGGGTACTTCATCAGCGTATTTTCCGTTAGCCGCGCAGTGGGATAACATTGCGATCACCAAGGCGTCTTACTTCGCCCTGCCACAAACCAACAGCATCGTCGCTCTGACCCTCTCGCGGACCAATGCCAGCAGCTTACTAGCGTGGCCGATCACACTGCTCGAACTCAAACCTCATTGGACTTCAAACGTTGCCTCCTCGCCCCCGTGGACGCGGCTCACCAATGTCGTAACAATCAGCAATACGCAAAACATCGTGCCACTGAGTAATCTCACCGGAGCGCGATTTTTCAATCTCGCCGACGCCGTGGATACCTCGACTCTCAACCGCAAGATGCTCCTCGGTTACCAGGGCTGGTTCGCGTGTCCCGGCGACGGTTCGCCGGTGAACGCCTGGATTCATTGGTTTCGCAGCCAGACGCCAAGTGCCGCAAACGCAACAGTTGATTTTCTTCCAGATACCAGCGAACTGGACGCAGATGAATTGTTCAACACCTCGATGACGTATAGTAACGGCACGCCGTTCCGTGTTTATGGTGCCGCCAAGCGGAAGACTGTCGTGCGACATTTCAAGTGGATGCGCGATCACCACATTGACGGCGTGTTCCTGCAACGTTTCACGTCCGAGTTGGGAAGTTCATCTTTCGCGAGCTGGCGCAATCAAGTCACGTCGAATGTCTGGGCCGGTGCGGAAGCTTATGGTCGCGTGTTCGCAATCATGTATGACATCTCGGGACAACAACCGGGCACGCTCGTGAGCACCTTGACGAATGATTGGAACTTTCTCGTCAACACGATGAAAGTCACGAGCAGCCCGCGTTATCAGCGGCATCGCGGCAAACCGGTCGTCGCCATCTGGGGCTTCGGTTTCACGGATCGTCCCGGCACACCGCAGGAGGCGCTCATTGTGATCAACCAATTCAAGGCCGCCGGCTTCACAGTCATGGGTGGCGTGCCGACCTATTGGCGCACGCTCAACAACGATTCCCAATCCGATCCTGCATGGGCAAATGTCTATCGCGCGTTTGACATCATCAGTCCATGGGCAGTTGGTCGCTATGGAGACAACGCGGGTGCGGACGGTTTCAAACAAAACCTCATCGTGCCCGATCTCGCGCTGACCACGAGCCTCGGTCTCGATTACATGCCGGTAATTTTTCCGGGATTCTCGTGGCATAACCTGCTTAACGGTCCGTTGAACCAGATTCCCCGCAGCGCTGGAAATTTCTACTGGCGTCAAGCCTACAACGCTGTCTCGGCCGGTTGCACGATGGTCTATGGCGCGATGTTCGACGAGGTGGACGAAGGCACGGCGATGTTCAAGCTTGCCCCCACAGTTGCAGAGTTACCCGCCCAAGGCACGTTTGTGCCGCTCAACATTGATGGAACAAGTCTCCCCAGCGACTGGTACCTACGCCTCGCCGGTGCCGCGACACGGATGTTGCGCGGAGACATGCCGATTACGGCCACGCGTCCAAACAATCCTTAACTGGAACGATGCTGTTGCCGTTGGATTGCTGAGACGCCCCGGCGCAGCTACCGGCGACGCGATGCGGGTGTTGGCCGGGGATTCGGCGGTCACGGCGATGCGTTCGGACCTTCCACGGAAACGAAACGCAGTGTGATTCGCTACCACCAATCAAAGTTTCTGTCAGGAACGTCGCCAGCATGCGCTGTCATCCAGGCGGTATCACGGAACTTGAAATACTCGGTGTGAGTGTCGCCAAATAACATCATCATGCGGTTCTTGCCTTTGAAGTTGTGCCATTGGCCCCGGGGTTGTGAGACATCCCGGTTGGCGTGCCAGATCCAGTCTCCCTGGATGACCTTGTTGTTTGGCTTGATGCTGACTTCCGCCCCCTTGATGGAGCGGTTGTTCTTGTCTCCTTTTGGGCCGCAGACCTTTTTGACCTGAAAATAATCGAAAGCAAACTCGGTCAGATAACTGTTGCCGTACTGCAAGTAACAGTTGGTGGCATTGACTCCGCGCGCAACAAGTGACCAGAAATCGCCCTTGTCGGAAGGACAACGGAAGACCTCATAAGCATTGGCGACATAAATGTTCAAGGGGCGATTGGACGAAGCGGTAAACGTGTCGTACGTCCCGTCCTTGCCGCCAGTAGAAGCCCAGTCATTGATCTCTGGATAATAATCGCGGTTGTCCTCAACGTACATGTGATAGGCTTTTCCGATCTGGCTCTGATTGCTCATGCACCGGATGGTGTGGGCCTTTTGCTTGGCCGCCGCGAGCGCTGGCAGGAGCATCGCAGCCAAAATTGCGATGATGGCGATTACGACCAAAAGCTCGATCAAAGTAAAAGCGCCACTCGCTGGACGGGCCGAGGTGTTCATGGCCCTAAGCTACGCCTTGAGGTCTTCAATCATCAAGGGGAAACCCACCGAATAGGAATCCTTGACGCTGAAGCCAATCCTAACGAACCATGATCCACAGATTGAAACACAAACCCTCGCATGAAGATTAAATCCGCCACGCTTCCAACTTTCATCACAATACTGGGCCTCATTACCTCACAGACATTTGCCTCGAACACTGATTTATCGCATCTCGGTTCGGTGCCGAAAGCGCAGACGTTGACTCAAAAGGACTGGCTGCTCGACTCCAGCCCGTTCAAGGCGGGCGTGTTTCGAACTGAGAATCCTGGCGAAATCGTAATGCAAAACGGCTTGCTGCGACGCACGTTCAAGTTGAATCCCAACACCGCGACCATCGGGCTGGATAATCTGATGACACGCGAAGCCATGCTCCGCGCCGCAGAGCCGGAGGCAGTCGTCACCATTGATGGCAAGTCGTTCAAAGTCGGCGGGCTGCGCGGGCAACCAGATCGGGCTTACCTCCTCCCCGAATGGACGGCCAAGCTCACCAACGATCCAGGCGCGTTTCAGTTTGTGGATTTCGCCGTCGGCAATCCTGAATCCAACATTGAGTGGAAGCAAAAGCGCCATCGCGCCAATTTGCCCTGGCCGTTACCTGGAACTACGCTCGCACTCAACTTCCACGGCCCGGATGAATCCACGCGTGGCATTACGGTCACAGTCCATCACGAGCTTTACGACAGCCTGCCGGTGTTGTGCAAATGGCTCACGGTCAGCAATGGCACTGGCCGCACCATCACGCTCGACCGGTTTACGAGCGAACGCCTCGCGGTCGTGGAAGCCGAATCGGCAGTGGATGAACGAACCGATGTCGCGTGGCGCACTCCGGCCATCACTGTTCTCAGCGATTATATGTTCAAAGGCATGGACGTCGTAACCGGCAATCAAGTGGCTTCGTGGCGCACGGATCCTGAATTCAAGTCGCAGGTGAGCTACGCGCTCAAAACACCATGTCTGTTGGTTTGCGAGCCACCCATTGGTCCCGGTATCCAGCTCGCGCCCGGCGAAACGTTTACCAGTTTTCACACGTGGTTGGTGGTGCATGATTCAACTGACCGCGAGCGGCAGGGATTGTTCATCCGCCATGCACATCGTGCACTTGCTCCCTGGTCAACTGAAAGTCCCGTGATGATGCACGTTCGCAACGCGGACACGAAGTCCTTCCGCAGCGCTGTGGATCAGTGTGCCGAAGTCGGTTTCGAAATGATCATCTACACGTTCGGCAGCGGATTGGATGTTGAGAAGCAGGACTCCGCTTACATCGCCAAGGTGAAGGCGGACGTGGATTACGCACACAGCAAGGGCTTGGAGGTTGGCGCTTACTCTCTCTTCAGCAGCCGGCGTATTGACGATGCGAACGACGTGATCAACCCCAAGACCGGCAAACCAGGCGGCGCCACCTTTGGCAACGCGCCGTGTTTCGGCAGCGTGTGGGGCACAAATTATTTGCACAAGCTCACTAATTTCCTCGCGCAGACCGGCCTCGACCTGCTCGAACATGACGGTCCATATCCCGGCGACATTTGCGCCTCGACCAGCCACCCAGGTCACCGTGGCGAAGTAGATTCACAATGGGTCAACTGGCGGATCAGCGCCGACCTCTACACTTGGTGCCGTGAGCGTGGCATCTACATCAACCAACCTGACTACTATTTCTTCTCCGGCGGCAACAAAACGGCGATGGGTTATCGCGAAGACAACTGGTCGCTGCCCCGCGCGCAGCAACTCATTCACGCACGTCAGAACATTTTTGACGGCACATGGACCAAACCGCAGACCGCTGGCTGGATGTTCGTCCCGCTCACGGAATATCAGGGAGGCGGGGCCGCAGCGACCATTGAACCGTTGCGTGAACACCTCGATGCTTACGAAGGTCACCTTGCCAATAATCTCGGCGCCGGAGTGCAGGCCTGCTGGCGCGGTCCACGACTCTACGACTCCGACGAAACCAAGGCGCTCGTCAAAAAGTGGGTAAGCTGGTTCAAGGAGCGTCGCGATATTCTGGAGAGCGACATCATTCATTGCCGTCGTGCCGATGGCCGCGACATTGATTACCTGCTCCACGTCAACCCACACCTCAAAACCCGGGGACTCGCGATGATTCACAACCCGCTGCCAGTCGTCGCGGAACGTGAAGTGATACTGCCGCTTTACTACACCGGATTGGCCAACACAGCGCTGATTCGCGAGCGCGATGGAAAACCGAAGCGTTACAAGCTGGACCGGCAGTTCAATGTCCGCGTGCCAGTACAAGTTCCGGCTGGAGGCCGAACCTGGCTGACGATGGAATCGCCATGAAGGCGACGGTTGAACCGCCGCGAAAATGGTGGTTTGGACCGCCCTCACCCCTGCCCTTTCCCCCGTGGGGAGGGAGAATCCAGCGCAGCATTCCGGCGTCACCGGGCGATTTTAGCATTCGTGCAGCCTACGCTACGAACCTTCAACGGGCGGTTAAGCCAAATGGTCGTTCGAACTTCCCACGGCTCCCGATTGCAACTCCCTCTCCACGGGGGAGAGGGGCCGGGGTGAGGGCGAGCGTCAACACCATCTTCCCGATGCTCTGGGCCCGCACCACCCAATTAGACACGGAGAACAAGAGTTGAGAACCGCGAAATTCAAACCGCGAAATTCATTTTCCATTCCCCACCGGTTGAAGTAAAACTCAACCGTGTCTGCTGCTCCATGCATTGCTTCGCAAGCTGGCAAAGCCGACCACCAAACACCACAACCATGAAATCCGCATCTGGAATCCTCGACACCACACTCCGTCAGCTTCGGACCAACCTGCTCTCAACGGCGTTCGCATTGATTGCCGTCTCCGCCGTTGCGGCCGAAACAACCTATCCAATCGAAGTTCTCCCGCCTGAACACCGGCGCATGACAGATCCCAAAACCGGTGCCGAGTTGTTGTTTCTCACATCTGCTCCTGAGAACGACGCCAACCTTTATTTCCACGAGTATTCATGGCTCTCCGACGAGTCCGTCATTTTGTTTACATCGTCCCGCAAGAACGGCGGGCTCATGGGATACGTGACTGCAACCGGCGAACTGATCCGCCTCACCACGCCCCAGGGCGGTCTGGGCGGTGCCACCGCCGCCGCAAAAGGCAACGCCTTTTTCGCGGTGAGGGGTCGCTCCATTGTGGAAATCAAACTCACAATCGAACCATCCAGCAATCCCGCCGCACAGCACTCGAAGGTGACGGCAACCGAGCGGGTGCTTTGCACCATGACCGACGGCGGTCCATGCACCTCCCTCAATCCAAGTTGCGATGGCAAATACGTGGCACTCGGCGTCACAGGTTTTGCCGACACAAAACGCGGACCTGCCATCTGCAAGATCAACGTCAAGACCGGCAAGATCAGCGACGTCTGCCGCCTGCCGCAACAACCCAGCTTTGGCGGCCACGTTCAATGGAGCCGCACCAATCCCAACTTGATCAGCTTTGCCGGCGGACGCGGCCCCACCGGCGATGTTGCCGGGCCGGTTCGCAGTTCCCATGGGCCGGAAGATTACGCGGGCCGCGGACAACGCTTGTGGGTGGTGGACATCCGCGACCAAACGCCGCGCAACGTTTATCTCGCGGAGGAGGGCGAACTCGTCACGCACGAATCCTGGTGGGTGAACGACCAGCTTCTGTTCTGCGGTGGCGTGGGTCATAAGCCTGTGGAACTGGCACACGTCAAGGCGCTGAATATTTACTCGGGTGAAGTTCGCATCGCGGGTGCCGGCGCAGCATGGCCTGAAGCCACAGCCGAAAGTGCGGCGCATTTGAATTGGTGGCATGTGGCCGGCAGCGGAAACGGACGATGGATTGCCGCCGACAACTGGCACGGCGAGATCATGCTCTTTGAGGGCAAGACCACGCGTCCCCACCTGCTCACCGCCGGCCATCGCACCTATGGCAAAGGCGACCACCCGCACGTGGGCTGGGACCGCAAGGGCGAGAAAGTTGTCTTCGCCTCCAACATGCAGGGCGATGTCAACGTCTGCGTCGCCACAATTCCGAAGGCGTGGCAGAACGCAGTCTCGGCCAATGAGGATGGATTGAGGACGAAGAGCAAGTAGAAAGCAGCTAGTTAGAGAATTAGGTGTACATCTGGCAGGTTCCCCCGGTTAGTCATTCCAGAGAGTATCCCAGTGACCGTTTTGGCGTGCCTCGATCAAGGCGCAGAGATGACGCAAGCCCAAGGGCGTCCAGGATTGGCCGCTGCGTT
>JABFSR010000043.1 GCA_013140495.1 Verrucomicrobiota bacterium | reverse complement strand
TCCGCAACCAGAGTTCCATGTCCACGCTACCAGCCCTGGGTTTGATTGAAGCGCCGAACGCGATCTTGTTTGGCAACACGCGTTCATATTTCAGACTACCGTCCGGTTCTCGCGTCCAGTCAATGTTCTCGATGATGATGTTTTGCTCGTCCCAGATGGTCGGGATGTGCGTGTGCGCGAGGTAGAGCAGGCGGTTGTTGCTGAAGATGGCTTCCGGCAAATCCACCACCACATAGCTCGTCGCGTCCCAGGGCAGGAACACGCTGGCTTTCATGCCGCGCTGGAAATTTATGTTCCCATCGGTGAAGCCCCGGCGCACTTCGCGTCCGCCCGGATATGGGAGCACGCGCACGATGCCGCCTGCGGTCGCCTGCGGAGTGGCGTCGAGGTTGATGTGGAGTTCATCGGCTTTCTGTTTCACCTCGTCCACGCTCCAGCCCAATACATGCGCGGCTTCCTCCCATGTGTAACGATGATGCACGAGCATGTTTTCCAGCCAGTAGGCGGATTCGCGCCGCGTCGCCTGCATCTCGACAGGCCATACGATTTTCTCCGGTGCCCGCTTCGGCTGACGGGTCTTCAACATTGGATCATCCGGCAGGTGTTCACGGTCAATAAACGATTCAAGATCGCGGACGGCGATGCAGCGGAAATTGTTTTCCTTGAGCCATGCCATGTATTCGCGAAAGCGTTCGGGCGGCGTGTGAACCCACGGATGCGCCACGTCCGGCACGCCGTGGAATTGCAGGACTACGATCTGGCCATTGGTCGCGCGGGCGGCAACGGTCTTGAGATGATCGAGCGACCAGTTGGGATAGGCGTCGCCGGTGGTCGGAATCAGGAGCGGATGATGGCGCTTGGGGTCGTAAGTGGAGCCGATCTCCAACGTGCCGTAAGTGGCCTCGGGCATTTCGCCGCGTCGCGCAAACCGGCAGCCCAGGTCGGCGAGTTGCTGCACGGCTTCCGGGCCGAAGGAATTCCCGCAGTAGGCGAAACTCACCGGCCTGGGCACTTTGGCTTTGGTATGACTGAGAGAACTGTCCACGAGGGCAAGTTCACCCTTGAGCCGGGCGGCGTTTTTGGGCTGGGAGAAATCGTCGTGTGTCCAACTGTGATTGCCGATCTCGAAACCCATCTGATGAATTTCGCCGATGTCCTCCCACGTCATGAAGTTCGTCGCATCATCCATCCACTTGTGCGTGACGAAGAACGTGGCGCCGAAGCCGAGTTCCTTCAACAGCGGTGCGACAAACGTGCGATGCGATTTAACCGCGTCGTCGAAGGTGAGCACGACGAGTTTATCGGGAATGGGTTGAGTCGGGGCGGCGGGCAGGACTGATTGCGTGAGCAAGATCAGGGTAAGCGCCAAAATTCGTTTCGCGCCAACTTTGGAGTTCAGCATAGGCTTGGTGATTGTTGAACAGACGCTGCAAAAACGTGTGTCGGAGGGAAAGTTGATTAGCTGCTTCGACGTAAGGTCAAGAGCGCAGAGAGGGTGAGACCCAGCAGCGCCATTCCCGAAGGTTCCGGAACAATCTGGATCGCGATGTACGATGGCCCGCTCAAGTAGGTGCTGGCGAAGAGAGAGCCGACCCCGTCTGGCGTGAACTTTACAACGCTGCCGTAGTTTGGCATGGACCACTCGTCTGCTACATAAAGATTCCCCGTGCCGTCAAAGGCAATGCCCGCCGGGTCAGTCAGGCCAGCGGCGAAAATCGACCGAGATCCCTCCGGCGTTATTTTTTGAATCGTGTGGCCGTGGTAATTTGCGGCATAGAGGTTGCCCGCGCGGTCAAAGGCCAATCCCATTGGGCTGAGGAGGCCAGTGGCAAAAACGGAACGGACGCCCTCCGGCGTAAATTTCTCGATCGTGTTGCCTGTGTAGGTTGCGGCATAAAGGTTGCCCGCGTTATCAAAGGCGAAGTGATGTGGGGTGTTCAAGGTGCTGGCGAAGACAGTGGCGACTCCGTCAGGCGTGAACTTCATAATGGTGTTGTTCCTTGCGTAACCCACATAGAGGCTGCCTGCGCTGTCAAAGACCAAGCCCGTTGGACCTTGCAAGTCGGTGGCAAAGATAGAACTGACGCCGGCTGGTGTGTACTTAATGATTGAGCCAGATCCAACCGCATACAGATTCCCCGCGCTGTCAAGGGCCACCCCCTGCGGGTGGGCGATGTTGTAGGTATCAAGCTTGGTGCCAGTGGTCGAATCAAACTTCTCGATGGTGCCGATATTCCAGTTTGAGACGTAGATTATGTCGGCGCGGCTGGTTGGGGCAGCGGCAAGAAATGTAGCCAGGAGGGTTAGCGAGGCATTGGAGGCAAGTTGGCGGTTGGATGTGGGTTGTCTAGTTTGCATAGTTTCCTGCGCCTTCTGTTCTGGAGGAGGCTGGAATTTTACGGTGCTCGTGCATCACTGGCAAAAGCGCTCATTGCTCCGGCCTCGGCTGCTGTTCAGATTATGCACCTCTCCAAAGACAGGCAAACGCTAATTGGAGACAACAAAGGAGCGCGGGTACTATTCTTGGGAATGCGATTGACGCCCCGCGCGTGGTTCATAAGCTCTTTCGCATGGCCGCCCACGAACCGCAATCCTTCCGTTCCCTTCTCGTGAACAGACAACATCCGCGTCATTTCAATTCTGGCCGGAGCGCGAAACGCAGGTCGCTGCTTGCCGCCGTGCTTTTAGCCGCAATCGGAATTTGTCTGCCACACGGTGTCGTGGCCGCTGCGGAATCGGCGGCGTCAAAAGCACTGAGTCCCCGGCCATCCGGGTACAACGAGGCCGGCGCGCCTGCGGAGAAACAGGAGTTGCGCTTTCAAGCTGTCGAGATCATCGCTGCAATTCCCTACGATTTGGTTGCGCAATTCCCGAAGGACAAGACGCCAGCCTTCGAGGTGAAGCGTGTGACCGTGAACGGCGCGGAGCAGTCACAATACGTTGTGGAGAATCGCGGCATCATCAACCTTCACAAACGCGTGCATGGCTTGGAGGATTTCACCGTGTCGGTGCTGGCGAATTGGGAAACAGGAAAGCGATATGAAGTCGTCGTGGAGGGAACGGACGAAGCCGGAAAACCCGTACGATTGTCCGTTGCGCAGGAAGCACCCAAAAAACGCGAGGCTGTGAAGTCCAGTTCGTTTGGTTCGCCAACATCGGAGTTCCCTTATCACCATGTCACTGTCCAACTGGCCAAAGAAGTGATCCAGCCGGGAAAAGTCGTGCTCGTGGAAATTGACGGAAAGAAAAATCGCGATCCCCGGTTCTTCAACATGGGCAAGCCGCATCCCGCCAAATCCGTCAAGCCCGGCGAGGTGGAAGGTGAAAGCTACGAAGGCAGGATGGATGGTGCGCGAGATTTCAGGATCGTTGCGCCCCTCAACTGGACCAACGGTTCAAAACACAAAGTGTGGGTGAAAGTTGCGCCAGATACGGGCCAGGAAATTGTCTATGAGTCAGAAGTCACCGCGCCCGGCACCGGCGGTCGGTGGAATGAGAACTGGCCTTACGCCACCTACATCGTGCTGAAGGAAACGGCGGGGCTGTTGCGCGAAAGCGAGCCGATTCATCTCTCGCTCGGTCTTTTTGCGGACGACATCAAGAAACCCGAGAATGAAATCCGCGTGGTGACTTACGATCCGACGAGTCCCAAGGCGGATGGGAACGGATACGTGGTTGCGCCGAGCCAGATAAAGTCCGTTACGGTGTGGCGCGACGAGCGCTTGCTCAATTCAGAGGAGCGTGATCCGGAGAGCAAGGAACTGGTTCACCGTTACGACGCGACCACCAGCGTGGAATTGCTTTTCCAGGCGGACGTGCAGCCTTATCAGGAGAAAGTTTACCAGGTTGTCTATGGCAATCCGAATGCCGAAGCCGTGCGTGCGCAGACGGACCTGAAGGTGAGCGTTGGCGGTGGCATGAGCCAGACGGTCGAGAATCGTGATTACCGGTTCTTCCTCTCCACCAACAGCGGCTCGGTCGAACAGATCACGATTCTGGGCGAAGGCGAACCGGTGCTGTTGGAACACAAGCTCGAATCCAACGGCGCGGTGCATTGGAATCCCGACATCTATTCGCCCCCGACGCCGTGGGTGCATGCCAGCGATTGGGAGAAGCCCGTGTTCGATCAAATCAGCGGGCCGCTGATGCATCGCACCCGGCGCTATTCGCCGCTGCCGCACATGGACGCGGTCACGGCCAACGTGACCTACGAGTTTTATCCCGGCAAACCCTACGTGCTCATGTCGTCGTTTATGGAAGTCGGCAAGGACCTTTTCGTGCAGGCGCTGCGGAATTCGGAAATCGTCTTCAACCACGCGGCGCTGAATGAATTCGTGTGGGAGGACGCGCTCGGCAAAATCCAAAGCCTCAAGATCGAGACCGCCCGCAAGCATCCGATCCACGCGCTGGAGATTCCGCCGCGCACGCCGTGGATGGCCTTCATCAATCGTGAAAAGGGTGTCGGTTTTGCGAACATCATGCTCGCCTTCGAAAACGGCAATCGCTACGGCCAGCCGCCCAGCGAGACGCAGCCCTATTTCTATGTGCAGAACGGCCCGTGGATTTATTGGGCGCGGCCCAACGTGTATCCGTTCGGCGGACTGAACTTCACCCGCATGATGCCGGTGCGCGCGGGGAGTTTTTATTACGAGAAGAATGCATGGATGCCGTTCCGCCTCGCCAAAGGTGACGAGCCGTTCAAGGACCTTGAACGCACGCAGAAACTTTTGACGCATCCGTTGCTCGTCCACGAGTGGATGGCCACGGATGACCGCACGCCGGAAAAATGGGTGATGCCGATCCTGACCGTGCCTTTCGACGAAGGCGTGGCCGGCGCCGTGAGCGGACACAAGAAGCAAACTGAGGAGAAAAAGAAGTGATGCAACGTTCAAAACTTATGCAAAGAATTCTTGTTCTGGTTTTCCTTCTCGGCTCAAGCCTGTTCTCCGTTCGCACGGCCTGTGCGGCAGATGTTAAGTCCGCCGAGCAGGGCGTGGACGTGGGCGATGGCCAGGTGCTCTACGACATCCCCTACGATCCGAAGCACGTAAGCGGGATCACATTTGTCTCGCCGACTGTGAAGCATCCGTTCTACGAGATTGTGATTCCGATGGGTGACTGGACCGAAGGCGAATCCGCCAACGTGCAGAAGGTGCGCGTCAACGGCGTGGACTCGGATTCGTTCTACGTGTTCGTGGATGGTTTCGCGCATGTTCAATCCGGTTGGATAACGCAAAAGAGCAAGAGCGCATCGAACGTCGTCCTCGTAACCCGTTCGCTCTGGCACAACGGCGAATCGGTGGAGGTCGAGGCGGAAGTTTCTGCTGCCGGAGTGGCGAACAATATCAAGAAGACGTTCAAGGCAACGGCGCCCGCGATAGGTGGCGGGCCGGTTGGTTGGCGTCGTTATCAATCGCTCGTGCTGTTTGAACGTGCAGGATTGCCAAGAAAACAGGAGCCGGTGGAATTCTCCCTCACCGCTCGGGCTGAAGATTGCGCGAATCTCGAACGCGAGTTGCGGTTGTTCTCCGTTGATGCCGCTACGCGTCAGCTTGCACCAGTCGCCGTGCAGACATTCAATGCCCAGCAGTTCCGCGGCACGCCGCCGGGCACAACCAACCAGAACTATCTCCAGCATCCTTCAACCTCTTTGGAAGGCGTTTTCCTCGCCGACGTCCCAGCAAATGGCGCTCAAGTTTATCTTTTCGTCTATGACAACAGCGCGGCGACAGCGCCTGTTCCGCCTTCGAGCGATCTCACGGTCAACGGCCCGCCGGTGGGTGCGACTGTAGAAAACGACTTCTTCGTGGTCAAACTCGACGCCAAGTGCGGCCAGATTGCATCGTTCGATTTGAAAGGGCGCAAGGAAAAGCCCGTGCCGCGCCTGAGCAATTCCCTCAGCCTTGCCGTCCACTGGAATCCTGATTCGTTTTCGGACAATGGACTTTGGGGCCACACGTTTGGTTGGAATCCACCTGATCGTACGACGGTGACGGCGCGCGGCCCGTTGATGTTCCGGGTGACCAATCGCGGTCGGATGCCGGACAACACACCGCAGGTGCGGGCCTCCGTGACCTATTCGTTTTTCGCCCACACACCTTACGTGAAGGTCACCACGATCACCGAAGTGTGCGATCCGCTGAATGCCTCGGCAGTGCGCAACGGCGAGATCGTTCTGGATTCGCATTTGATTTCGCACTTTGTGTGGAAGGAAAAGACGGGCGAACTGCACACGGTCCGTACGGCGCATGGTCCGAACTGGCAGGATGAATGGGCGACGCGCGTGGATCACGACGTGCCGTGGCTCGCCATGACCAATGAAAAGGAGGATTACGGCATTGGGGAAATCATCCAGTCTTCGCTCGCATTCAATCCGGAGCGCGGCGAAGCCACAACGCATCGGCCCGCTTTCTATCTTTACTACCATCATTTCTGGCGGACTCCGTTGACCTATTTTACACGCGGCTGGGTTTATCCCTTCAGCGATTATCAGCGCGGCCCGATTCTGCCGGTCGAAGCCGGTTCAACCTACGTGGAGAAAATGGCATTCCTGCCGTTTTATCTGCACAAGGAAGGTGAGCGTTACGCCGACATTGAAGCCGCCAGCAAAGCCATCACCCATCCTTTGGTCCAGCGCTGGGGGGCGATGAATCAGTTGTGTGAGCGTTCCATGAATTTGCAGCTTTGGTCGAAAGATGAAAGCCTTCAGGCTCAAAACTTCATCAGCGAATTAAACTTTCCTTGCCCGCGTTGCGCCGCATAAATTTCTTCACGAAGTAAATCCATCAATCATCACACCATGAAAACACCAATCCCACCTGCCAGTGACTTCACCCGCCGCGAATTTCTTGCCACCAGCGCAGCCGCAGGCGCCGGGCTTCTGCTTGCGACCTCGACCCTGGAACAGACCGCTTCTGCTGCTGATGCAGACGGAGCAGTGCGAAGGAAGCGTTATGCTGTCGTGGGGGTGGGAGATCGTTCGGGCATGTACCGGGGTGCGATTCTGAAGACCTACGCGCAGACGAGCGAGATGGTCGGCTTTTGCGACATCAATCTCGGACGGCTCAAACTTGCCCAGCGCAAAGCGCGGGAACTCGCCGGGGTGGAAGTGCCGATTTACGAAGCGAAGGATTTCGACCGAATGGTGCGCGAGACCAGGCCTGATATCGTGATCGTCACCAGCAAGGACGCGACGCACAGCCGTTACATTATTCGCGCCATGGAACTTGGCTGCGACGTGGTGACGGAAAAACCGATGACCACCGACGAAAAGCAGTGCCGCGCCATCCTTGATACGCAGCGCAGGACCGGGCGGAATTGCCGCGTCACGTTTAACTACCGTTACTCACCGCACCGCGCCCAGGTGAAGGATTTGCTCATGAGCGGAGTGATCGGTGACGTGTTGTCGGTGGATTTTCACTGGCTGCTCGACACGATCCATGGTGCAAATTATTTCCGTCGCTGGCACAGCAACAAGGTCAACTCAGGCGGCTTGATGGTTCACAAGGCCACGCACCATTTTGACCTGGTCAACTGGTGGCTCTCAGCCGTGCCCGTGACCGTGCAGGCGACGGGCAAGCGCGAATTCTACACGCCGCAGATGGCAAAACGTCTCGGCCTTGCGAGCCATCACGAGCGTTGTCACACCTGCCCGGAGAAGAGCAAATGCACGTTTGCCATTGACCTCGTCGCGAGCCAGAACCTCAAGGAGCTTTACTTCGACAACGAGCAGTACGACGGCTACTTCCGAGACCGCTGTGTGTTCCGTCCCGACATTGACATTGAAGACACCATGAACGTCATGGTCCGCTATAACACGGGCGTCACACTCAGTTATTCGCTCAACGCCTTCAACGCCTGGGAAGGCTACGCCATTGCATTCAACGGCACGAAAGGCCGGCTTGAACTCAAGGAGGAGGAAAAAGTTTTCACCAACAAGGATGGTTCATTGCCGCGCGCGATTAAAGGTGAAGGTACATATATCAGGATCTATCCGTTGCGCGCGCCGGCGTACGAGGTGGAGGTTTGGAAGGGCGAAGGCAGTCATGGCGGCGGGGACCGCGTGATGCTGGAGGATTTGTTCGTGCCTGGCAAAAATGCGGACAAACATCAGCGTGCGGCGGATCAGCGCAGCGGGGCTTACTCAATTCTGGTCGGCATCGCGGCCAATCAATCATTCCGTAGCGGCAAGGCCGTTCAGATTGTGGACCTCGTGCCACGCCTGGAGATGCCGGACTACCCGGCGATGCCGTCCCATGCCGAGTCAGTGCCAATGCCGCCGAAGGTTTAAGCGCCTGGTTGAAAACCTGCCTTGGCTGTGGCAACGGCCCTGTCGGAGTACGCCCGTCCTCGGGCGCAGCATCGGCGGAAGGGAGGCTGGTCCGGATTCTTCGAGCCGTCTGAAATGCTCACGCTGCTGCGCCCGGGGACGGGCGCACTCCTATGCCAGCTTCTCAAACAGATTCCAAGGCTCCGGAGGGAGCGGCGGCCCGTCTGGCCGCGAGCGTGAGGCTCAATATTGATGTTCAAGTTTTTCATAACCCATCATTCCGCGACGGGACATAGACCTCTTAGCGAATCAGGTTAAGCGGCATTCTTAAACACTACTTTTCTTCTCCCGAGCACCATGCCACCTCCCGAACATTGGGCAACCGCGCAAATGCTGATTGAATAATCTGCTCAATCTCAGGGTAACGATTGGTCTCCTTCGGCCCAAATAATGAAGCCAAGAATCCACGATCCGACTTGGTCTCCAACCAGCCCATGCACTGCAGCGGATCGCTAATAGAATCAAACCGAGAGCAAAAACGGTAAGTGCCGCCATTGTGGCGAAAATCCACGCACCAGCCCTCATCCTCGCGTATTACATCTGGGAAGACACCAACACCGCTCTCTTCAAGAACACGCTTTAGATTTTGAGGTAACTCCTCCACCGAAGCGAGATTTGAAACAAACTTGATGTACCGTGCAAACGCCATAATTACAGGGTGGCCAACGAGCACGAATACAGGTTATCCGCCAAGCGGTTTAACTCAGATGTGAGCCCAGTCCACATTGGGGTTTATGACTGAGGTGCAATATAGAGGTTACTGGTGTCATTTGACGGAATTCTCAAAACTGACGTGTATCTGATAGCCGGGTTGCGCCTCAGCCAGTGCCCGTTCAAGAGCGACCCTTGTGTGTGGGCCAAAGTAGCTGCGCATCCTGTCGTCAAAGGCATACTCAAGCTTCGGCTCGAAGTATTTGTAAAAGCTTTCGTCAAAGGCGTAGGAAATCTGAGGCTTGGGAGCAACAGTCCTGCTTGCGTGTTTGTTGCTTTGGCAACCAACTGAAGCAAGAACGAAAACGACTGCAAGTATTGTGCTTATTGTTTTCATGATGTGTTTGCGAGCCGGGGATGATATGCACATGGGGTTTGGCCGAGTGCGTTGGTTCATGCCGACAGTTAAGGCTGGCTTTGGCTGGCAGACAAGTGTTTTTTTTGCGCCTCCCAATTTCACTTTACCTTGGCTGGCTCGGTCAGCGAAGCACTCAGGATGAAGCTGATCAGATTCCGGAAGTCTGCGTCCGGCATCTGCTCCAAACCTTCGGGCATCACGGAGAACTCGCTCACGCGCATCGTGGCGATGTTGCTCTTTGCCACGATCTCTTCCTTCGGCCCGGATGAAAGCAGCTTCACATGTGTTGGCGTGTCCTCCACCAAGCGTCCGCTCAACGAGCGATCATCCTTTGTATCAATCAACACGTTCTCGTAGCCTTTGCCGACGATCTGGCTGGGATCAATCACATTTGCCAGCAGTGCGTCAAGTGTGGCCCGGCCCGAGCCGGTCAGGTCCGGCCCGACCTCCGCGCCCTCGCCATTGAGTTTGTGGCAGACGAAGCAGGTTTTCTTTGCGAGTTCGTGTCCGGCTGCGAGGTCCGCTTTGCCGCTTAGGATCATTTCCTTCTTTTCAGCAATGAGTTTTTGTTTGTCCGCGTTTGCGGGCCGGACCCGGCCAATTGCCAGCGCGGCCCGGCGGCGGATGAATTCATCCTTGTCTTCCGCGAGCGAGCGGACGGCGGATAACGGCAGATCGCCTGCGGCTATGGCTTTTGTTTCGATGCCAGAGAGCAGTGCGGTAGCCCAGCGCGTGCGGGCAACCAAAACTTCCGCCGTCGCAGTCCTCGCCGCTGGCGTCAAACCCGGCCAGTGTGCGAGTAGCTTCTCGGCCACGCCGTCGCCACCGAGTTCGCCCAACGCGCGGATGGCTTCCACTGTCAACGTATCGGCGGGGTTGCTCGCGAGGAGCGCGAGCAACGTCTCCCGTGCGGCATCGCTCTTGAAGCCGCGTGCGGTTTGAATTGCCTGGATTCTTTCTGTTACGGGCGCAGACGTGTCGTTGACGAGTTTCAGTGTGAGTTCAATCGCGGAAGGGTCGTTCCACAACGCGCCCAAGAGGCGGGCGCGGTCTTTGATTTCCGTCCCGCCCCACGCGGGATTGCTGGTGTTAAGTTTGGCGAACAGCGCGGTTGTATCGGTGGTGGGTTTCAGCGCACAACCTTTTTGACCTTCGATCAATCCATCCAGGGCTGCGAGCGTGAGGCTGGGGTCTTTCTCAAGCACCCCGGCCAGAAACTCTGTTGCGAAATTGACCTTGGCTGCGTCGCCCGTGTCACAAAGGCGGCGCATGGCTTTGCGGATGAGGATGCCACTGAGCGGCATTGTGGCCGCGCCATTTTCAGCGAGCCAGCGCAGTCCAGGTTCGGGATTGCTGGCAAGCAACGGTTCACTCGCCAGCCAGATCATGTAAGGCAACAACGGGTCCTTGGCGTCGGCTGAGGATTTGATGAGCGTTGTCAGGATTTTTCCAACCGGGGCGCTGTCGTTAATTTCGTGATCAGTGACCAGTCGGTTCGAAACAAGTTGTCGCACGGCCGTGGCAACTGCAAGGCGGACGCGTGGATCGGAATCAGCAGCCAGTTTTTCCAGATCGGCAATTCCCTCCGGCGTTGAGTCTTTGAGTTTGCCGATGCGCCAGGCGGCCATGGATTTTCTGAGCCACATGTCGCTCCAACTTATGTTCTCCGCCCAATACAACCAGCGCGGAATATGTGGCTCGGCTTCCACCAAGAGCCAGAAAGCCGCGATTCGCGCCTGGACGGACGTATTCCCATCCAGTGTGTTCAGCAACGCCATGTGACCGTCAGGCTCGATATTGCCGGTGACTCGCGGACGCTGTCTGCCTTTGAAGAATTGTTCATTGAGCAGCCGTTGCGCTGTTCTCCTCTGCCAACTGTTCTGATGATCTAGCAACGCCACCAGATTCGTGCCGGCAAGTTTGCCCAGGTCCATGTTCACATCCGGACGCGACGGGATTTTCTTTCCAGCCTCCTTGCCCACATAAACCACGCGCCAGATGCGTCCGTGCTCGCGGTCCACGCCCTCGGGATCTGCCCGCGCGTTCTGGTAGCAGGGATATTTGTCGCACCAGTCGCCAATCCACAGCGCGCCGTCCGGGCCGACCTGTTCGCTGATCGGGCGAAACCAGCCGTCGCTCGTCGTGAGAAAATCTTTTTCAGCAACCGCTTTGAAGCTTGAGCCGTTCGGGATGAGGCGGTCGTGATTGATGGCGTTCTGGTGGATGTTGCCCATGAACACTCGCCCCTGATATTCCGCCGGGAACTGGTTGCCTTGATAAATGCAGATGCCGCAGTAGGCCGCCATGTGATGTTGATGCTCCACGATGGATGGCAAAACTTCGTAGGCGTAAGGATTCGACGGCGGGCCTGCTTGTCGCTGGTACGAGCCACCGGGCGCGATGTGAAACAGATGGTCAATCACGCACGCGCTGACGAAGGCGTTGCCAGCGGCGTCGAAGTCCACACCCCACGGATTGCTCGTGCCTTCGGCAAAGACTTCGAACTTCTTTGTGCGTGGATGATAGCGGGCAACGGCGGCGGTGACTTCCACGCCCGGTTCGCTGGCTTCGGGGATTCTCACCTTCGAGTGCGTAAAGATGCCGTGCGTCATGTACAGCCATCCGTCCGGCCCCCACGTGAATCCGTTAAGCAGTTCATGGCGATCTTCCAAGCCGAAACCGGTGAGCAATACCTTGCGAGTGTCGGCGCGGTCGTCGTGATTGGTATCCTGTAGGAACAACAAATCCGGTGCCTGGCCAACATAGACGCCGCCGTTGCCTATCAGAATTCCAGTCGCCAGGTTTAATCCCTCTGCAAACACCGTGACCTTGTCCGCGCGTCCGTCGTTGTCCGTGTCCTCGAGAATCTTTATGCAGTCGCGGCCCTTCTGGCCGGCGGGTGCGCCGAGCGGATATTCGTAAAGTTCCACGACCCAGAGTCGGCCGCGTTCATCCCAGGTCATTGCCACAGGATTGACGACGTCCGGCTCCGCAGCGAACAGGCGCACTTCAAAACCTTCCGGCACGACAAACTTCTTCTGTGCGTCGGCAGGCGAAAGCGCGGGCGTCATTGCGGGGGTATGCGGCCCGGTGAGTTGCTTGCCCTGTGCGAAGGTCGATTCCATGCCAGCAAGAATCACAAACAAAATGGCGATGCGTGTTTTCATTGAGCGGTGGGTGACATTGTGCAGGTGCAGATTCGCCGTCGGCGAGAACATTTTCATGCGGGCCCGTTCGAATCATGCGACATAATTCCAATCGCAGAATCGTTGTAGTCGTGAAGCCAAGCTCAACGATTTATTTTGTGGTCCGGACGGCTCGATAATTGAAACGGTCGTTTGGTGCCGCATCGCCGTTGAGCGTGAAGTCGGTCCAATCACCGGACTGGAGGCAGTTGTCGGCCCACTTGAAGTCGAGCGTGGCTGGAGGAGATTTCAATCCGAGGGCCTTCCATGGAATCGACAGTTCCAGTTCGTTGCCCTGCACGTTCCATTTTACTTTGCCCACAGGCATCCATTTGAAACTGCCGCCGACATTTCGCTCAAGCGTTCCGATGCCGGCGCGATTGATTGCGAAGTCGTAGCCAAGCCAGCCTGTCTTTGCATTGGCGTCGGTGTCGAGGAAGAGTACCATCCAGTTGGTACCGTCGGACGGTGTGATCAGTTCGCGCGTGCGTACGTAGAACGAAGCAGTGGTTTTGTTCCAGCTCACTTTGGATGCGACAATGTCATTGCGACCGCTGAAGTTTCGATAGGTTACATTGGTAGCCCAGCCACGATGCTCGCGCCGGACCTGGTCGCCTATGGTGTCGCGGAATCCCGGCTGCACCTCACGCCAGTCGTCGAAGCGTCCATCAATCTTGATCGGGTGAGATTCGAGCGAGGGCAGGGGACGCGCACCCTTGTATTGGCGCACGTTGCTGACGAACTGGTAGTAGTAATCGTCCCCGTGACCGCCGTGCATTGGCTCGATGTCGCGGCTGTGCTCATGGTCGTACTGGTCCACGAACATCACCGGCAGCTTGATGCGATTGAACTCGGCGAAGCGACCGGCAATCCACTCGTTCCAGCCCGTGACGAAAATGAATCGTGGGTCTTCCTTGAAAGCAAAAGACCATTGCTCTGTGACATTGAGTCCGTAACGAACGGCATCGGGCCGTGTGTCAGTCGCACCGTGATGGAAACTTCGACCCTGTGCGTCCTTCTCGCTCATCGAACCGAGCCGTCCCTTGACCGCGTTTTGCCCGACACCAACCGACATCTGTTCCTTTTGACCGGCAGCATTTGTGAAGACATGCTGTGGTGAAATTTCGAGCCAGCTCCACATATCCGCCTTGGTTGGGCCTTGGAAGTAATCCGGCTGCGGTTTGCGGAATGTGAAGAACTCGAGAATCTGTTGGGTGTCGCCATCGGCAAACGCAAGCCGGAGCGTGCGATCACCCGCGACCGGACTGCCCTCCGCGAAAGCCGTGCCGCGCGCAAATTTATCCTCGTTGTGACTCCACCAACCGATGCGACCTCCCGGCTCCGAAGCTTCGAGATAGTAAGTGCCGGGCGGCAACGGCTTCTTCAGTTTGAGTTGCAGCCACGCGTTGTCGCTGACTTCATGGAAGCGATCAGCAACAATTCGTTCGCCACCGGGACCGCTGCGCAGCAGGGTCAGAGTCACCGCACTGCCGGGCGTGTTCCACGTTGGACACCTCACGCTGATCGCGCCAATCGGACGCTCTGTCGTGAAAGTCTGCCCCAGGGTGTGGCCGGGTTGCAGTTCTGCCGGTGTGTTCTGATTCTTGTTTTCCTCCCGGTCAAAGATCAGTTCCGGGTCGGCTAGAATCAGCGGTTTGCCCTCCCATTTGAACCAAAGGTCAGGGTGCAGCCCTGGTGAATAGAGGTCCGTCCACAGTTCGCGCGTGACCTTGGCTGGATCCCAGAACGGCGTGAGGAAGGCCACCTGCGGAGTTCGATTGCCGAGTTTGCGCATGTCAGACCAGACGCGGAGCAACGCCCGGTAATAGTCGCGGTAGGTGATCTGGTTGGTCACATCGAAGATCACGACATCCACGCCAGCGTCGTTGAGCATCTGCGCGTGTTTGCGGAGAACGCCTTCATCGTCGGTGAGATAATAGCCGAAGAGCGATTCTCCCCAATGATGCGGCACATGCAACGGTCCCCAAAGCGGGCTGTCCGGCTTCTGCATCGCATTGGGATCGGCGGCGAGAATGCGTGTCACGTCGAACGGGCCGCCTTGAACGTGCGCGCCATGCCAGAGGAAATAAAAAATGCCAACGGTGCGGTCGGCGCGCGGTGCGGAGACTCCGGGAAAGTTCTTCACCGTACGCCCAAGTGCGTCCGTGGCGACCCAGGTGTCGCTGAATGAATCCTGCAATTGCCCGAAGGCGCATTGTGCCGTGACAACAAGAAGGCTGAGGTGTGTCAAAAGGGCGGTTGTTCTGGATCTCATGTTATGGTCAGGGCTTTGAAATCTGCAAACTCACTGGTCCGAGCAATCCCGACTCCAGCAGAGTGGTGTCTTTGGTGAATGGATTCCATGTGGTCTTTGCGATGCGTTCCTGTTCGGGCAGGCCAGCGTCACCGATCAACCGATTCGGCCAGAGATTGGCCACGGTAACTTCGAGCACATTCTCGCCGGGCTTCAAAGCGTCGCCCACGTCCACGCGGTATGGAGACTTCCAAACCACGCCAATGTCCTTGCCGTTGAGCCGCACGCGGGCCATGACTTCGACACGACCGAGATCCAGAAAGTGTTTCTGTTGTTGGCCTCCGGAGATCGGATTAAACACAAAGGTGGTCCTGTATGTCGCCTTGCCGCTGAAAAATTTCACGCCGAGGTCCGGGTGCTTGGACCAATCGAGCAAGGTATCGAGCCCGATTTTTTCCGGAGCTCCACGATTACTTTGGAAACTGACATCCCACGGGCCCGTGATGCTTTGGGTTGTGGCAAATTCTTCCCAGTTCCGACCCTGCTTTCCACGAGGAGCTTTGCTTCGATCGCGGAAAACAACGAACACCGAGCCATGCGGATCGAGTTTCAGTGGCACGAATGTCCGCTCCTCGCGTTCTTCCCAAACCTGCGCGCGGCGCAATTCACCGTTCAACGGATTCCATAACTCTGGAGCTTTTCCCTTCACTCGAAACCTGGCTGTCTGGATGGAAGTTTCGGCGCTGCGATTTGCGACGAAGTAGATTTCAGTGTCGCCTTCGCGCCGATGGGTAAAGCGCAATGGGCCATCCGATTCAAAATCCGCAGGCAGTCCATCTGCGCGCAGGATTGAAGACAATCCGATGTAGTCGGGATAAATCTCAAACACCGCATCCTCCGGCAATCCTCCCTGCTCGGTGTGCTTGGTGAGATCACCACCCCAGAACACGCGCCCCCGGCCAAGCTTGCGCGTGGCGACACTCTGTGGCATCGCGCTGTCGCCCCAAATCTCGCGGGCCAGGTTTCGCACCTCGACATCGCACTGGGGATAGTTCACCAAACTCGGCGATTTGCGTGGTGGCGCGCCTACAATCGTGGCCCCGGCTTTCGCCAGGTCCTTTACCTTGCGCAGGAGTGTTGGTGTCATTGTGTCCACGTTCGGCAGCGCAAGCAGGCGATAGCTCGTGCCGCCGGGGAAAATGATTTGTCCGCGCTTCACACTGGCGCGAGCGATAAGCATGTCAGGCGAGCACGCGTTGAAGTTGTATTCCAAATGATCGGGCGGATTGCCGCGAACGGCTGACTTCGGTGGACGGAAAACCTGCGGAGCTCCTTCTGGCGTGAGGTAGAGAATATCGGCCACGGCGTCACCCTGTCGCAACAGGAACTGGCAACGCGCGAGATACTCGTGAAAATCCGGCACCATGTCCCACCACGTTTGAGTGCGTTCCCAGTGGACGCCGTAAGGTCCCATGGTCATGCCGGGTGCGCGATCCAGCCACGGCTGATGAGCATAGCGGTGGAACACGATGCGATTTACGCCGGTGCAAAATGCCCAATCGCCCAGTGCTTTCAAACTACCCGGATGAAACTGCCAGCGCTCCTTGTCGTCGGACGTGAACGACTCCGCTGCCACGATGCGTTTGCCGCCGGTGTGAGCAATGGACGACGCTTCGAAGACGCTGTACCAGGACTCAAAGCAGTTCGCCCAAAACTCGCACATCGGCACGTCAGCCACCGCGCCGAGGTTCAAGTCCGCTGTCGGGTTCATGTCGTAAGGTTCGATCGAGAGTCCGAGGCCATGTTGCCGTCCGAGTTCTTTCAAGTGTTGCGCGTGGTTTTCGATGACCAATTCCTGCGCTGTCTGTCGCACGTCCCAAAGAAACCTCTCAGAAACCTCCCGGCTTTCAACCACACGACCGGTCATGACCGGCAGATAGCGCAAAGCGTCGTAACCACGGCGGCGTTTGAACTCGTCGCGAAATGCGCCGGTCCAGTTCTGCGCGCCCATCTCCCAACTGTCAATGTGCAGCGAAGTCAAACCCGCGTCCTTGTTCTTGCGCGGACCGATTTCACGCAAGAGAGAGCCAACGAACTGGTCGAAATGAGCGTCCAGCGCAGATTTGTCGAACTTGTCTGATTCCAGCCCCAGGCCGGGCGCGGGCGCGGGCCGCGTGTTTGCGCCGGTGCTGGTTCGACCGAAACGCACGACCGTCCAGTTGCCCGCAGGTGCGGTCCAGGTCAGTTTGCCATCGGCATCCAGATGATCGCTGATATTGAGAATCGTTCCCGAGCCAATCGTTGTGCCCGCAGGTGGCATGGGATAATTCGCAGATGAGGGAATGAATGGTTTCACACCGGGCATGGATGAATATGGATCACGCACATAAAGCGCCTTGTGATCCGTGTCGGCGATGCGTTCGTTTCCAACAGGCGTTGGGAAAGCAAGCACGGCGACATCGCGATAAAACTCGTTCTGTGCCTTGAGTAATTCCGGTGGCAGTCCGCCGGTGCCGAAATACGGCTTGCGCGGAGTCGGGCGAGGCAGCAACGCGCTAAAGTTGGTTGGCCCGCTGACATCAATCGAGCTGGCGACGAGGTGTTGCATGGATTGCCCGGGCTTGACCCACGGTCCGCCGCTGCCGGTCCATCCAGGGCCGGCGTTGAGCGTGATTTGCAGGCCGAGTCTTTCGGCTTCGTTGACGACGTGTGTGAAAAGCTGCCGCCACTCGGCGCTCATGAATTTGACCGGGCCTTTGGGAATTCCAACGTCCACCTCCATGATGATGACGCCGCCAATGCCTGCGCGTTGCATCGCTTCAAGATCGGCAGTAAGCCCCTCGCGGCTGAGGTTGCCATCCATCCACATCCAGTAGGTCCAAGGTCGGGAGGAGAAAGGTGGTTTTTGGAAATCAAGAGCGAGCCTATCCTCGGCGCATGCCAGCGCCGCAAGCAGTGGGCCGCACAATAGAAGCAGCTTCAACTTACCCATGCCGGATTCTCGCTGCGATCGGCGGGCTTAAAAAGCAATTTCTTGCGGTTCGGTGGCAGCGGTCACAATGGCAATGGTCATGGCACGAGTTGAGAACGAAGTTTGGGATGCGACGCGGTTGACGAAACAAAGTGTCGCGTGAGAATTCAGGGGGAGCGAAGACCACTTGCGCTCGTGATTCAAAAAATCGGCACCTTCTCCGGCACGACTTCAAATAGCCGGCCCAGATCGCGGTCGTTGACTCCGGACGAGGGGTTGGCCGGCCAGGCAATCCAATTCCATGGTGGCGGATTTCTTTTGCTGATCTCCATGGTTCTCGACTCCCGCCAGCGCCATATTTCAGCGTGGCCGTCGGCGAAGGTGAAAGTGCAACCGTTGTTGTGCCGTGTCGCTGGGAAGCTGATCCAATCCCACTGGGCCGTGCCGAAGAGCTGAAAGTTGTTGGCGTTCACGCAAAACGTGGATTGCTGGATGCTCTTTTCATGTTCGTCAATGAACACAAGCGCGCGAGAGGGACCGGGCCTGAGTATCTGCGAGGTCTTGTGCCAGCACTTCCGGTAATCGGAGTCACGCTGGTTTGTGATGGCGTTCATATAAATGCTCATGGACACGGAACGCGAACGGGGAATTTGTCCCTGGTCTCGAACGGTCGAGATGTCCGCCGGGCATTTATAGATGCCGACCGACTGGTTGTAGCGGAACAGCGCCCCGTTTTGGATGTTCGTCAGGTTTGCGTCCGTGTAGGCATTGCCGTGCAGCCACGAATTTGCCTTGGTCGTCAAGGCAGTGCGGGATGCAACGTAAACAAGCGCTTCATTGGCCGGGAGGTTTTCCTGCTGGTCATCGCTGTACATCTGCCAGCAAATTTGAAGCTGCCGGTAATTGTTAAGACAACCGATCTGCTGTGCCTTGGCCTTGGCCCGGCTCAACGCGGGCAAGAGCATGGACGCAAGGATGGCGATGATGGCAATCACCACCAGCAACTCAATGAGTGTGAATCCGCGCGAGAAGGGGGTGGTTTGTTTCATTGGCGTTACGTCGCGGGTCACAGCTAGATTTAGCTTCGCGACGCGTATCTCGCAAACGTTTTGTTGAGCGGCAGTGGCGGAATGTCATGGATGGCGGTAAAGCTTGTCACCCACTTCGCGGCTGGCGGTAATGGTTTCGAGGTATGGCGTGTCCGCGATGTCGAGGAAGCCGATCTGGTAATTCTCCTCGTCGTAGATCCGGCCCGTGGTTGGCTCATCCATCCATTGGAACCAGTGCGTGCCCACGAACTGCGGATGCTTCAGCGCGCCGAGCACGTATTCCTTGTAGGCCTTGGCTCGGGCGGCCTGGTTCTCCACGGGCACGAGGCCGGTGTGAAACATCCCGCGATCCAGCGAGCCAAAATGAAATTCGCCGATGATCAGCGGCTTGGCGCTGCTGGGATTCTTGAAACCAGCCACGCTGCGCTGGTAAAGGTTGTAACTGATGACGTCGCAATACTTGGCGGCAGCCCGATCGGCCAGATCGTTCACCCATGCGAAGCGGCAACCCAGATAGAGTTGGTTTGGAGCCACGGATTTGATGGCGTCGCGCACGGTGCGGAAATACGTCTCGGCTGACTTCGTGTAAAAGGCGGTGAGGTCTGCGCGGGCTTTGTGTATGTCAGGTGCGCCCCGGCTTTCGCGCAGCGCGTCCCATGAATTGTGGCTGGCACCCCAGGTCGCGTTGAGTTTTGCAATATCACCATACTTCGCCTTTAGCCCGGCGATGAACTCAACCTTCGCAGCCTGATCCGGCGGCGATTTGAGTGCACCGAGTGCAAGCGAAGTTTCGTCGCCCCAGGACATTTCATTGTCGGAAAAGTAGCCGATGCACCACGGGTCATTGGCCGTGCCGCCTTGCTTGGCCTGCATCGCTTGTCGGACGTTGTTGCTAAAACTGGGATCAAATACATCTGGGAACTTGCCCCAGTAGCCTTCACTGCCCTCGATCATCCGGGCGCCGTGCGAGCCAACGGTGTCGGTGTAAGGCGTGCGGCGCATGAGGAACACGCCGGAGTCGGACCAATTCGCGATGGTGTTGAAACCCCAACTGCGCAGGCGCTGGTGAATCACTTCGGCATAAACCGGTCTCCAGTCCGAACCGTATTTGCGCTTCAAGTTCGCGGCGGCGAAGGCGAAACACTTCGGAGACCGCCCCGCGTAATGCCCCTTGAGCGCGTAGCCGCTGCCGAGAAACTCCCTGAACTCCGGCTGCTCGCCCGGAAAATCTGCAAACCAACTCGTGCGCTCTTCAACGGGTGTGGTGTCAATCATCCGCACGCAATCAATGCCGTGTGAAAAGAACAGGTGGCCGTCGGGATCCACAAGCCACCACTTGCCGCGATACTTCTCCGTGCGGAAGTAACCACTGGCCGCCAGTTTTGGCCCCTTCGCCCAGCCACCGTATTTGTCCCAATCCTTCGGGCCTGACTGCGCAGCGAGTTCCCTTGCTTCAGCCTCGCGTCGCTGTTGGAGTTCGGCCAGCGAATGGATTTTTCCGGGCCAATCCTTGTGTTTGTATTGGCCGAAGGTGTCAATGAACGGAAAGAAAGGATCAGCATCAGCGGTCCACGCGGTCGGAGGCGTGTAATCACCCGTGGCGCGAAGTTCTTCCACTTCGAAGACGTGGCCTTCTTTGGGCTGGCTCACAAAGAGAAGAATTTGTGTGATGTTCGATGGGTTGACCGTCCCCGCCCCTCCAGCGGCAACTGGATATCCTCGTAGGCCGAACAGTCTCCCACCCAGCTTGTCATCGCTCGCGCGCCGCAGCAGGACCCTCAACGTGTCGCTCTGGCCTGGGTTGAGCGAGAGCGAGCCGTTGAGACAGTTCTTGGTGCCATCCGCGCCCGGATTATCCACCCGGCAATTCAGCGTGCCCCGGTTGATGCCAACATTCTTCACCTTCACAGTCACCTGCGAAAAGGGCGACAAATCCCAGTGACCATCCGGCGCAGGCAACGTGACGCCGGGCCAGGTTTGATTCGTGCCGGTGGTAAGGAGCAGCGCCGAACCCGCGCGACTTTTGACGATCCTGACGACAGCGTCGCTGGTGGGAAATTTCGCGGGGTCGGTCACGCCGGCGAACTTGACGAGGGTTTGGTCCGCCGCGAACGCACTGGTGATCAGCAACAGGCCTGGAAGCACATACCGTAATTGCATTTGAGTTTTCATGGAGTTAAGCGCAGCCAGTCCAATTCCACCTTCAAACCGCTCTGCTCGCAGGGATCGAAGCGCAGTCGCGTGATTCGCCCGCGCCAGCGGGGATTCTTCGCGACGTCCACTTCGTGTTCGTGCCACTTGCCATCAGCTATCACCTCGAAGCTTGCGCTGGTCGCGGCGCTTTCCGGAATTGTCTCCGAGCTCCAATAAATCTGTCCGTGATCTGTCACCGAACTCCCGCTCCCGGCGGTCAGCCTCATGCGGAAGCGCAACTTGCCAAATTCCGCAGCCCGTGCTGCGAGTGGTGGACTGACGAGCGCGGGATCTCCTGCTGTCGTGCGGAAGGTCAACGCCCCGTTCGTAATGCCAGTGGTGGAGACATTCATCAAGCCGTGCCAGCCGCCGTCGTTCTCGTTGAACTTCCAAGATGTTTGGTTGCCGATGCTGCTCACCACGTCGAAGGGGCCGCGACCGATGTCCGTGGGCGCAAAGTCGGTGTGAGCACTGCGGGCATCCGTGAGCGCTTCACGGATCGCATCCAGATAACCGAAGCCGAACTCGCGGTGCGGTTCGATATACGCGCCTTCGCCCCATTCATTCCAGGCCTCAACAATCAGCACGTTCCGCAGGCGCGGATTGGCCGGCCGGGATTCGAGTAGTTGCCGCGCATTGCGCAAATGTTGACGGAACAACTCCGGCGTGCGGTCGTAGCGGATGAAATCATTTTCGCCGTGCCACGGACGGCTGTCCCAACCGCCACAGATCGGTGGCAGCAACGAAATGTTCGCCGTGTCGAGCATGTGTTGCCAGTTGCGGCGGTAGCCATCAAGGATTGTGGAAAACGGAGCGCGGAATTCCCCGGCAGTTACGCCCAGATGCGGCCATGTGTATCCGGTAACACCGTCGAATCCGGCCGCCGCCGCTTCGCGTGCTTGTGCTGCGTCCGCTACACACGCCACCAGATAAAGTCCCTTCAAGCCTGCGCTCACACACTCTGCACGCATCTGGTCGAATGCCGCCCGCACTTTGTCCGCGCCGAGATCCTCGTACAACCGTTGCGGTGCGAAGATGATCATCAGCGGCTTGCCATCCACTGTGACGTGTTCGGGCCGTTGGAAATAGTTGGCGATCCAGAAGCGCGTGACATCCATGCAATCGTCGAGAGAATGCGAACCTGGCGCGTTGTGGTTGGCCCAGAGCAGGCAGAACTTCAGCATCGAGCGGTAGCGGGCCTTGAAGTAGCCGTCATGCAGCGCGTGTTCGAGTTGGCGTGCGCCACGCGACCAGTACCAATCGTAGGCAAAGAATGTGATGCCGTGTTCGACCGCCCATTTGATGTGCCAGTCCGCGATCTCCGGTTCGCCCTCGCGATACCAGCCCAGCACCGGACGGCGTTCGGGGAACCGCTGGATCGGCTGCCATTGGCTGGCCGTTTTCCAGCCAGGAAAGTAATAGACGCCAACTTCGAACGGCCCTCGCACCGGTTTCGGCTTTGGCACATAGTCACGTTGCGAAACTTTCGGGATCACTGAGAACTGCAGGCTGGTGCTGGCGCTGGCGGCTGGAGCATTGACTGCGCTGATCTGTGCGGAGGCTTCAGCATCCAGCGGACGATCCGCTTGGATACGCCAGCGCAACGTTGCATTCTCGCCCGGCGCCAACGCGGGGATGGTTGTCACAAGGTTGGAAAGAATTTGCACGCCCTTCGGCAATCGAATTTCACCACTGAGTCCGGAAACCCTGTCGCCTCCGCGATTCTCCACGATTGCGGCCAGCGTGAGCGGACGATTTGCTCGGGTTGGGAATTCTTCGATTGCCAACGAGCTGACTTCGAGTTCGGGTTCGCCCTGCGGGGCCGCAGCCACCTTGAGCCAACTCAAGCGCGCCGTCGCGGTGGGATCGTCGGTGGGGCGCAGCGCCAGCGTTATCGCCCGGTCCCGCCAATGCGGTGAGGCGAAGAGATCGAGATTGTAGGTGTGCTCGTTACCATCGGCGTGGATGGGAAATGAAAAACTGTGGAGACCGCTGTGCGCAGACGTGGCAAAGAGCAGCGTTGCATGTTGGCCACGATTTACTGCCATCCGCACGCTGCCCCAGTTGCGCTCTCCCGCGTCCACGTCCATTGGCGGCGCTGCAGCGAAACCAGCTCGCTCATTTAACGTGACCAAAAGTGCGCCGGGTTGGTTGGTCACGGTTGCGCCGTCTTCACCCCGCCAGGTTGATCCGTCCGTTCGGAAATCGAACTCCGCGTTCGTCGTTGCAGTTGACAGTGCCGGCTCAATCACCCGAATCGATTCCAGTTCGTAGCGGGTCGCGTCATAGACGTCAAATCGCAACCGCACAAGCTGTCGTTCCGCATGCCAGAATGGACGAAGACGATACGTGTGCCACGCGCCATCTCCGGTCACGGGAAATCTCGTTGTCTTTTCCTGTGCGAACCCGCCGTAGCGACCTTGATCCGTCCCGCTCCAAAACAGTTCGGCGATGCCATCGTGGTCCGCCTTGAGCCTGATCTCCACCACCTGCCACGGTGTCACGGGAATGTTGAGACGCGGTTGCAGTTCGAGAATGGGATCACTGCCAATTGCGCGGCAGCGGAGCGCGCCGTTGGTGATGACGACATCCGTGAGGTGACTGTTCGGTTGCCAGCCATTGAGTTCTCCGAGGCGATCAAACCGCCACTCGATCAACGTCCGGGGTGACGCCGGCTTGGAACTCTCGCTTGCGGGCCACGCTTTCCGACTGACGAACTCAAGGATGTCACGTGCATCGGCGTACGTGGTGGAATGACCGCCGTCTTCGCGGTGGATCAAAAGCACGTCGTGACCGCGTGCTTTCAGATCGTTTGCCAGGCGCACGACGCTTTGTGACGGTACTACGTCGTCCTTGCCGCCCGCCGTGATTCCAACCGGCATGTTGAATCGCTCCGGCCAGAATTCGGCGCTGCGCTTCCGATATTCATCAGGGATTGCCGACTTGCTTCCGCCGAAGGATTCCACAATTGCATCTGCAAATCCGGCATACTCGACCAGGTTCGCCGTGCCGTTCATTGCCGCGACACCGTCCGCAAGTTCTGGATGCAACGCCGCGAACGTCAGGCTCGCCGTGCCGCCCATGGAGCCGCCGCATAGGAACACACGCGATATGCGATGGGTCTTCTTCAACTCGCCAATGATCTGGACGAGGTCGGCTTCTGCCTTCGGGCCCATCCATGAAGTTTTCGCGCGGTAATCCGGCGAGACGAAGATCATCCCATGTGTCGCCGCAATGTCCCTTGCCGCACGGCATTCATCGCGCTGGTCGCGGACAAATTGCCAGCGATCCGAGCCATGCCCGTGCAACGCGATCAACACATCGTAAGGTTGCTCACGCTTGAAGCCCGCCGGCAGTACCATCACATAGCGTTGCTCCGTGCCATCCACTGCGGCGGTGAAAGCCACATCCGCAGTCTCGTTCGTTCCTCCAAAGGCAGCCGCAAGGTTGGCTAGAGCGAGCAGCAGTACGGAGACCTGTTTCATGACGTCAGTAACTGGCGCGAATCGTGATGGGTTTCGTGGCTTCAGATGTAATCCGAACGGTTTCCTTCCTGGTATCGAAATCGGTGCGCGGCTGGCCGTTGATCGTCACGGCACGCAACGCTTTCCCATCGGGATGCCGGAGCCGGAGCACGATGGCTTTCGGCACGGAGCGCACGGGCGGTTCGATGCGCGCTTCAATGACGCCATCGCGCGTGTGGGATGTGATGCGATAGCTGACACGACCGAAGCGCGTCGGGGCATTCGTGACTGCGACTTTCATTCCATCCTTCAGCCAGTTGCTCGTGATGAGCGGCGTGAGCCAGAGTTCATCGCCGCGTTCCTGGACGAGCATCTCGCGCGTCTGGTGCAGGAAATATCCCGTTTCGTGCGTCTTGTCCCACGCGCCACTGTGGTTGAAATGTTCCCAGAGGGTGAGCACTTCAGGGTTGAGCATCGCGGCCAGCGAGTTGAAGTAGGAACGCAGGAATGGCTTCACCTCGTCGCGCATGGCGTAAATTTCCGCATTGCGGGTGTAGTAAGGTTGCACCTTCGAGAAGCCGCCAAGGTTGAACCAGTCGGCGTGATTTGTTGTCGCTGGATAATCGAACCAGCCATCGGACAGGAACTGCACGTCCTCCATGTGTTCCAACATGCGGTCAACCTCGCGACTGTTCGCTTCCATCACACCCGTGGGCACGAGTTGGTGCGCGCCGATCTCCACGTCGTAACACCAGCTCCGTCCGGCGTCCTGGCCGGGGAAAAAGTCCGCGAGCGCGCCCGGGCTGTGAACCTGCGATGGATAATGCGGTGTCCACGCGCCATTGCGCAATTCCACCGCTGCCGATCGTGCCTGCGTCCAGTGATAGGCTCGCAGTGTATTCGAGCGCAATTGGCCTGCGCGTTCGGCGAACATCGTGCCTCGTGGATCGTTAATCGTCGTGAGCATCTCACCGAGTTCGCGCAACGCCGCGTAATAGTAGGCGTTGTTGGCGAAGTGATAGGCGAACGCGTTCCAGTCCGCAATGACGCCGGGCGGCATCAGTCCCGACTCAGGGCGACCTTCGGCTGCGGGTTGCAGAGTCTTGTCAGATTGGCGGACAATCCATTCGCCAACGCGTGCCATTTCAGGTGCCGCAGCGCGCAGCCATGTCTGGTCCTGATAAAGTTGATGATGCTCGCCAGCCGTCCAGAGATGCCAGGCGGTGCCGAACGTCGTATAGCCGGTGGTCAGGAATCCATTCGTGTTGTAGCGATGAATGAAAAAATCAAGACTGCGCCGGGAGAAATCTTCGTGACCGAAAAATGCCATCCCGCGAATGACCGAATGCGCCTCGCTCTCCAACGGTCCATAGTGCATTGCCGCAATCCACGCCGCGACGCGCTGTCCCTCCGCTTCATTGCGGGCGTCAATGAGGCAGCGCACTTGTGACGACCGGATGACATCGTTTAGCAGCGGGTCGGGCGTCTGGATTTGCATGGCCGGCGCGAGCGCGGCGTTCCAGTGCGATTCAAACGCGTCACGGAGCTTGGCGAATGACGGCAGATTCAACAGGTCTTCATCCCGTGCGTGCAGAAACACCACGCAACGAGCCGTGCCTTGGGATGGCAACATGCCGGCGAGCACAAGTTTGTCCCCTTCAATCGTAGCGGTCAACTCGCTCTCCGCAGCACTGGTGACCAGCGCAAGCGGTCCCTGTTCACCCGACACCAGCCAGCCTTGTGGGCACTTTGCGATGCTCGCCGTTTTTTTCTCGCGGCTGTTGACGAGGAAGTTTAACGCCAGTCTGGCCGGCGACTCTTTTGCCTGCTCGTTGGAAAGTGTAAACTCGGTGACGCACACCGAACGGCGATTGAGCCTGGCTGGATTTGTGCCGGGTTCGTCGCACGGTGCCACGAACGAGCGCTCGGAATAGGTCGCACCTGCATTCAGGAAAGTCATCACCAGGGACGGAAGCCAGCCTCCGTCGAGCTGGCGTGCAATCAATTGCGCGCGGCCTTCGCCAAACTCTGGCCGCAACTCGCCCGCGTCCTTGAACCAGTCTGTGTTGGTGACGATGTTCGTATGAAATCGAACCCGACCGTCGCGCTCGACAACAAACTTAGCGTTGTCGCAGGAGAGTGACAGCATCACCGGACCTTCGCTTTGTGCGACGTGATGAGTCTTCTCCATCGCCTGCGCAAACGTCTGGTCCGGCATCTGCCGCACTTCCTGAAGAATCGTTTTTGCTGCGGCCACTTTTCGTTCTGCCTCGGAGATCGACATCTTTGAAGCCTCGGTCGTCACCAGCAGTCCATGATCGGGCAGAAACACGGAGCCATTACGCAACACATCCTCCACCGCCACGCCGAATGCGCCGCCGGGCAGACGGAACTGAAGCACTGTCGGGTCGGACTTAAGGGGCGACAGCCGCGCGTAACGAACCTGCAACTGTTTCGGGGAATTCATGCTCACACGCCACGGCTTGCCGGTGATCGGCAGCAACTCTCCGTTGGTGATCTCCACCTCAGCCGTCGCCTGCTTGTCCGGGTTCGCGAATTGCACCACGAGATTTGTAACTGCCCAGCGGGAGCGCGTGTAAGCCTGTGGGCGGTTGACGACTGGTGGGCCATTCGGCGCGGAAAAAATCCAGCGCAACTTTCGCGTCTGCAACAAACCGCCCTTGTCCGCCCGCGCGGCCACGTGAAATACAAGTTCGTTGCCGGCCTGCACAAGATTTCCCGCCAAGGGTTTGAATTCTCCCTGCCAGGCCGATTCGCCGAACCAGCCTTCGACACGCACTGCGTTGGTCGGCGGCACTTGTGTTGCGCTGGCGAAACCGAGGCGCGCTTCGCGCAGCGCGCGGCGATTCAGCCATTGCAGTCCTACACAGGCAAGTTGATTGGTCGCCGCAGGCAATGTAAATCGCCCGCCTGAATCCCCTGCCAGATCGCGTTCGAGGAACAAATCCTCGGCGCGAAATTCCTGGATGCGGTCGGCGCGCGAGCCGTCATTTCGATTCGCATCCCATGTCACCACGCGACCGAACCGGCCCATATCAACCCGCTGATCCGCTTTTTCGACAGCCGGGCTGGCGGATCGCGTCAGACGCGCATTCGCCCAGTTGGCCATGTCGCAACTGATGCCATCGCCACTGTCTGCGGCTTCGAGCCGGAGCTCCATTGCACCTGCAACAGCGACATGCACTGCTACCGGCGCATCGCCGCTGTGCAGCACAGGGCTTTCAAAACGTTGTTCGCCGTCCACGAACACGCGGAAGATCACGGAGCCGACGGCAGCGCAGGGTTGAAGGCCGACCTCGGCGTCAAACACGGTGAACGCTCCGTTGAGCAGGACGGTGATCGAGCCGCTGGCGTGATGGCCAAGGCCTTTGCTGAACACGCGCTCGCCGATGCGGAGTGGTTCACCCGGTTTGTCACCCGCGTGCGCGGCGACGTTCCAGCCGAGTTCACCCCAGCTTTGCGTGCTGGCGAGAATCAACTCCGGTTGGTCGCTGAGGAACTGCGACACCGTGTTGGCCGCCGGGATTTGTGCCAGGGTGGATGCAACCATTCCCACCAAGAGGATTGAACTGACGTGGCATTGGCAAAAGCGAAACCGCTTGAGTGCCCAGGAGAAGAACTTCCGTGACGCGAAGAGAATCATGGGCCGAGTTTTGCAAGGCTGGTTGTGTGGAGCAAGCTCACAGCAGTTGGGCCGTCGAACTTGCGGTATCGGCAGCGATCAGGAGAGGAGTGCAGGGCGGGTTGAAGTCGCTGTTAGCGTCTTAGAATTGTTGCGCCTTGGTTTCAGGGCGATTCACGGAGACGCCAGAAGGCGGTGTCGGTTGATGGGTAAGGCAATTCAACCTCCATCGCCTCGCCCGTTCCAAGCCCCGCTGAAAGGACGTCGGTCCAATTGGATGCTGCGTTGAAATCATCCCTTTGCTCAATGGAGTAGTATCGGTTTGTGCGGCTGGAAAAGGAGAGCAGAATCCCCATTGGTGTGCGTCCGGTGACGACCAACTGAGGCAGCACGCGTTGGCGAGTCTTGAATTGAGCCGTGTTACTATAGTTGGTTACACCATCTCTCACGGCGCCTACTCGCCAGAAATAGGTGGTTAAAGACTCTAGCGGAAGTGCGGAAAAGCTCAACTCCGTCGTGGTCGTGACTAGATTGGTGGAACGCAGAGTAGCACTCTTGCCGACATACACTTGAAAGTCTGGCGGGGCTGAGAAGTGTTCGCAAGCGAAGGTGAATCCGTCTAGTTCTGCAAACCACAAGTCCGCTGCGGCAGGTATGTAACCGTTGGCTTGGATCACCAACTGGACGTTTTGGCCAGCATAAGCAAGGAGGTTGGTATTTCGGCTCACCCAATTCCCGCCGTGGATTTGTGGCTCATCCCCCATGACATCTTCGAGGAGCCGGACGGCGACGCCACCTTGGAAAATCATGACACGTAAACGGCCAACCAGACCGGGAAAAATCTTAAAGATCCTTTCCTTCCACTGGAGTGTGGCGGAAATGGCATCTGAAGGCACATACAGGTCTTGGAATAATTGTCCACTGGAGAGTGTCACCCTTGGCATCTGAGTATGTGCCAACCTGAAACCCATACCAAAGGCGTTCGTCGTGGACGTGTAGATTTGCCAAATGTCGGGATAATCCCCACCCGTGTACCAACCCGGATTGAATCCAGTTTCGAAACTGCCGTTTGACATCAGGTCGTCAATCCAGCGCCACGTTAATGTTGGATCGGGGTCCACGTTTATTGCGCCAGATGTTGGTAACTGAAGGAGTGGTGCTGGCGCGGGGCTTGACCAAATATTTGGAACGAACGCAGCAGAAAAGCACCAGGCTAAGAGCGACTTCTTGCGCCAGAACATAATCAAAATCGTAAACCATCATGGGCGGACTGCCAAGTCTTATTTACCTTGGCTGGCATGGCTGAAACCTCAGCAACAAGCACTTGGACTGCTGAACTGATTGAGGTCAATTAGTGGCATCCTTATCGGTTGGGCGCAGGCAGCAAGTCCACGCCGGAATGATCGGGGCGGATGCGCAGACGGATGCAGCGGATCGAATTGCTCTGCGCATCCTGGGTGCGATGACCGCCGCTGTTGAGGTAGGTGATGAACAGAGAGCCGTTGGGCAGTTCCATCGCTTTGCCGTAGCCGTAGGAGTTGTCCACGAGAAACCCGTGATCCTTCCCGGGCGCAATCCACGTGTGCCCGCCGTCGGTGCTGAAGATCACCCGCAAGCCACCGTGACCGGGCGCGTACGAACCATGCAGGCAGACGAGCGTGCCGTCGCGCAGTACGTAAAGGCTCGGTGCGAACATGCGAAATCCAAACGTCACGGGCGGCGTCCAGGTGCGGCCATGATCGCGCGACCAACATATATCTCCTTCCGGACGCGCCATCATCACGAGTTGACCGTCGGGCAACTCGGCCACGGTGACTTCCTGCATGTCGTGCGCGGTTTTGATTGTCGAAAGCAGTTTCCAACTTCTGCCGCGATTGGTGGAACGCAGTACTGCGGCCTGATCCGGCGGACCGCTGGGCGCACGTCCGTTGACCGCGACGAGCACCGAACCGTCTTTCAAGCGCACGAGCGGGCCGTCGGTTTCGTCGTAAGAGAACGGTGTTTGCAACTGGCGGCTCTTCTTTTCCCAGGTGCGCCCGCCATCGAAAGAGCGGATGAAGCGCACCCGCACCGCGAGCGACGATTCCTTGCCCCAATCGCCATTCTCTGGCTCGCCCGAGTAGGTGAAGATCGAGCAGAGCAATGTGCCGTCGCGCAATTCCACGAATGCCGGATGCCGGTCATCGGCGGGCGTGTCAATGAGCGTCACGGGTTTGCTCCAAGTTTTGCCTTCGTCGGTGGAGCGCATGATCATTGCGCGACCGCCGGTGGGCGCGACGATGTCCGCCGGCAAACCCATCTTCTTGTATTCCTCCAGCGTCTTCGCAGGATAACGCAGCGGAGTCGGTGCGGAGGCATGCCAGTACCCGGCGTTGAAACCGACGAGCCAGTCGCCGTTTTTGAGTCGGATCGGAGATTCCCAGCCGACGAATCCGCCGTAGCCGGGAAACGGATCGGGTTGATTGACGCCCGGCCCTACAAGCATTGCCCGGCAATCCTCGGGCCGTGCGACGGACTCGCCATTCTCGACAATCTTCACGATTGGACGGAGAGAGTCAGGTGAGTCACCTGCGAAGGATGGGAGGTCTGCTCCAAGTTGAATGAACATCGCGGCGGACCAGAACAGGAAACAGACTGTGCGACGCGGGGCCTCGGAAAAAATAATTCTCAACGTGAGGAAAATCACGCGCGCAGTTTTGCAAGGCCGAGTGCGCACGGCAAGTCCACAGCATCTGGCCGTAAGACGCAGACGCGTCCGCGCGCTGCCGGAGCGCGGCTGTGTCGCAGACCAGCCGCAGCAGATACCCAAGACTGGACGCTGGAATTCGTCGGAAGCTAGAGGTCTCCCAACGTGCTGCGGCTGGTGCTTCGCACACAGCCGCGCTCCGGGCAGGTTCGCGGTCGAGCCTTGCACCGATACTTGGATTACCTGAACCAGCTCAAGATTGCTTTCAAATCCCCAGCACTTTTGCCATCTTTTCAGAAACCATGAGCAAAGGAAACGTCACCATCGAAATCCGGGATCACGTGATGCTAATCGGTCTGGACCGTGTGGCGAAGCGCAATGCCTTCGACCTCGAAATGTACCGCGCGCTGGCTGCGGCCTACGGCGAATTACACCGCAACCCTGACCTGCGCTGCGGCGTGTTATTCGCCCATGGCGATCATTTTACCGGCGGGGTGGATTTGAAGGAGTGGTCGCCGCTATTCCAGCAGGGACGCTTTCCGGATTTGCCGGAAGGAGCGATTGATCCGTTAGGTTTGGATGAGAACAACCGGCTGCGCAAGCCAGTGGTCATGGCGGCTCAGGGAATTTGCCTGACCATCGGGATTGAACTGCTCCTGGCCACGGACATCCGCGTCGCCGCAGCCAACACGCGCTTTGCGCAGATCGAAATCAAGCGCGGTATTTTTCCTGCGGGCGGGGCCACCGCGCGCCTGATGCAGGAGATTGGCTGGGGCAACGCGATGCGCTATCTGCTGACCGGCGACGAAATCAGCGCGACGGAAGCGCTCCGTTTCGGGTTGGTGCAGGAGGTGGTGGAGACTGGCAAAGAACTCACGCGCGCGGTGGAAATTGCGCAGACGGTCGCCGCGCAGTCGCCGCTGGGTGTGCAAGCCACGCTGGCTTCGGCCCGGGTGGCGCGGACGCAAGGCGAAGTCGCGGCGCTTCGTCGGCTGCTCGCCGACCTCGTTCCGCTCATGTCCAGTGAAGATGTGGCGGAGGGGTTGCAATCGTTCATCGAACGGCGGGCGGCGAAGTTCAAAGGGCGCTAACCGGTTTACTTTTTGTCGGCCAGCGAGGCGCAGACCAATTCGTGGATGTTTCGAGCGAAGACATGCCGGTTCGCGAAAGCCAGCGGTGCAAAGACCACCGGCCTGCTCCCAAACTGGTAGTCCGGTTCAATCAAATGGACGCGGTTGAGTTCATGATAACCGTCCGCATCCAGCCTGGCTCGGATCAGGTTTCCCTTGTCAGTGAAGATCAGGACGGAATCGCCGTTGGGCGTCAGATGAATCGTCGCTCCATTTCCCTGGGGCGTCACTTGATCGGTTTCCCAAACTTGCTGGCCGGTGCGCGCATCGAGGCAAACCAGCCAGCCTCCCATTTTACCTGCATACACGTGTTCGCCCAGGATCAACGGCATGCATGTGTGGCTCAGGACGCGGAGTGACAGGGCTTTTGACTCTGGCCACAGGACCGACGCGGCAGGTTTGTCGCGATCGAGTTGAAACATCAGCCCGCTGACCAGGAGTCGGGCGCCGAGTCTTACTGGAGTGGCCACCGCGTAATCTTCACGAGTGACGAGTTCCTCCCGCCACCAGGTCTGGCCCGTCGCGGGATTCAAGGAAGTCACCGCCTTCGGTGTCCAGACGATCAACTGTCTTTTTCCGCCGGCACTGATGACGATGGGCGAACTGAAAGCGTGCGGAGGGTCATTGAGCGCACGCCAGACTTCCTTGCCCGTGCGCTTGTCGAAAGCGACAACGCACGCACCCGGTTTGCCACAGATGAGAACGATCAGGAGCTTGCCTTCGATCAACGGGCAGGCCGTGAGTTCGGGGAACTTCTCCAAATCGTAGTCTTGCCCAAGATTTCTTTTCCAAACCAGCCTCCCCTTGCGCGTATCAAGACACAAGAGATGACCGGTTGCTCCCAGAGTGAACACGCGGCTGCCCTCGGCGATTGGCGTCGGACAGGGGCCGGATGGATTCTTTGGATCAAAGGACGGGTGGCAATCAATTTCATCCAAGAAAGTCCAGAGTTGCTTACCGGTTTTCTCGTCAAAGGAGTGAACGCGCTCCCATGCCTTGGGTTTCTCTGCAATGGTGTCGGTGACAAAAACGCGACCACCGGTTACCACAGGACTCGAATTTCCCGCTCCCACCGCCGCCCGCCAGCGAACTTTCAATCCCTCCGCCGGGAACGTTTGCAAAATGCCGGTTTCGTTCCAAACGCCATCACGATTCGGCCCGCGGAACTGCGGCCAATCCGCCGCCTGCACTGCCAGTGATATCAGCAATGCCAGTGCAACGATTGTGTGAAGAATCTTTAGGCGATTCATTTTCAAAGCAGCAACTCCCGATTCCCTTGAACACCCGTTCCTCACCGCTTCGCCGCCAGCGAGGCACAGACCAGTTCCTCGTCGTTGCGGGCGAAGATGCAACGATTGGCGAAAACCGGCGGCACCCACGCGAACTTTCGAGCAAATAGAATTGAGGTCGGCTCAAGCAGATGCACCCGGCTGATCTCCTCATAACCCTGGGGCTTGAGTCGCGCCAAAATCAAGTTCCCTTGATCAGTGAATAGAAAAACGGAACCACCATTGGGCGTCAGGTGGATGCTCGCGCCGGGTTTCAGTTCGGTCACGTTCGTCGTTCCCCAGACCTGTTTGCCGGTGCCGGCCTCCAGGCAGACGAATTCGCCGCTGGATTTCGCCGAGTACACATGGTCGCCCTCCATCATTGGCGTCGAAGTGTTGCTCAGGATTCGTTTGGCAGCGGCTCTGCTTTCCGGCCAGAGCACTTTGGCGGTCGGCGTGTGGGCATCCAATTCCAGCATCAATCCGCCAATGAGGAGTCGGTTGTTCTGTACGACCGGAGTTGGAATTGCGTCGTTATTGCTCGTGATCATCGGCTCACGCCAATAGACCTCGCCCGTCGTGGGGTTCAAAGAAGTCATGGATTCGTCGGTCCAGACAATCAACTGACGCCTTCCACCGGCCGTGATGATGAGAGGCGAACTGTTCGATGCGATTTCATTCAACGCCTTCCAAACTTCATCACCCGTCCGTTTATCGAGCGCAATGACAGACGCGCCCGGCTTGCCGCCCGCAGACAGGATCAAAAGATTCCCTTCAATCAAGGGCGACCCCCGGCAACTCAGCACCCCGATTTCGTATTTGCTGTTCAGGTGTGATGTCCAGATTGATTTGCCGCTCCGCGTGTCCAGACAATCCACCTGACCGCTTCGGCCAAACCAATAAACCTTTCCCGCCTCGACGATCGGTGTCGCCGCCGGCCCGCCGCCGTGCTCGGGGATGAAGGCCCAGTCCGGATAAACCAGTTCCGTCTCACGGCTCCAGAGCAGCCTGCCAGTGGATTCCTTGAAACACTGGATGCGTTCCCAGGCCCTCGGCTTGTCCAATCGCATGTCCGTCAGGTAAACCCGGCCTTGAAACACCACCGGACTCGACCAACCCGGCCCCACCGGCACGCGCCAGCGGGCCTTCAATTCTCCTGCCGGGAGAGTTTTTAGAATGCCTGTTTCATTCCAGACGCCATCACGATTCGGCCCGCGCCACTGCGGCCAGTCCGCCGCCCGCACCGCCATGGCCGGCAGCAACGACACGACAAGCGCAGCCATCAGCCGGGTCATTGACTGATGGATGGGAAGCACGGGGAAATGTTGCTGCTGTTTCCTGCGGCAAGTCAAAGCTTGAATCGGCAGTCGCCGATTCCTGAATCGCAAGCTGTCGCCTGCCAGAATTTGCCGGTATCCTTTTGGCGCGTATGATTCCGTTCAGCCTGCCCACTGACTACCCTCGCTTCAAGCGGGTGAACAGTTTCCAAGAACTGGTCAGCACTCCTTTCGCTGGCGGCGTCAACGCCCTCTGCTGGGAGCGTACGTTGCCCGGCGATTTCGGCGAAGTCGTGCAACTGCTCGGTGTCAGCGAAGGGATCACCACTCTGGATGAGAAACAACTGATGGCCCTTCCCGTGAGCGCCGCCGGTCTTGCCGCCATCGCCATACTCCTCGAAGACCACCGGCAACTCCGGGATCATGACTTGGCCCCCGTTCTTAACTGCATTTACGGTTACCCACGCGACGAGAATGTCGAGGGTGTCCCCACGGACGTTTATTCCTTCCACACCGACAGCGCCACAATTGAAACCGACACCTGGCTTTGCACTTACCACGGGGCGGCGAGCGAGGGGTTGCGCAACGACCAGGCTCAACGACGCGTGGACCTCCCCGAGACCCGCACCAAACTTCTCAAACTATTCGGCGGAGAGGATGACGACGCCTTTCGCGAATATCTGAAGGAGAACTGCTACGACCTGCACTATGCGCCCGCCCAGTCGGCGCGGCCTTTTTCCTTCGGCGTGGGCAATCTCTGGCGCATCGCCACGGACTGGCCCGGCAGTCCCGTGCCCCCGTGCATCCACCGCGCTCCCGAAACCCTGCCCGGCCAGTCACCACGGTTGCTGCTGATCAGTTGAGGAAACTGCGTGTGTTGGTGCCGCGTGCCACAGCTATCTGGACGTTTCAAGTTGAGTGTTAGGTCATGACCTTAACGAGTTGGGAGGAGCGACCAGAATCGTCTCGACTTCGCTAATGACCTCCTTGCGCAAAAGGGGCAAGCTGCACAACGATGACTCGTTTCAAAAAATTCACTGTGGTCGCGTGGAGTTTGGTCTGCGTATGCACCAGCCTTGCTGTGTTGCTTGGAAGTGGCCGGGTTCAGGCGGCCTCGCAGCCCGGATCGTTCATGCCGCGGGCGGAGGATTTCACATTGCTCTGGTGGGCCAGCGGCCCGCAGAAATTCCACGGCATGAAAACACCACCGCCCGAAGCGGTGCTGTGTTTTCAAAGCGGCACCCTCGGTCTCGCGCTCGACACGAAAACCGTCCGGCTCCTGCACGCGGGCCGATTCGCAAGAACACAAAATGTGGAGGAAGCCTTGCGCCCGGGCAACGACGCGATCCTCGCATTGCCGCCAGTCGCGCTGGAGTTAAGTGTCCGCCAGGGGGGCCGGAAGTTCTCGTGCATTGGACGCGGCGAGTTGCCGAAGGACGATTTCTATTTTCCCGTGCGCTTCATCGAAAGCGGGCGGTTTCTGCAACGCGTGGCAATCGAAGGTCTGGAGTTCGCGGATTCGGCGGGCGAGCGGTTCGAGGCGAAGGGTTGGTTGGAAATCGCACTCTGGCCGGATCGAGTGGTGTTGTTGTTTAATTTGGAAGCAACCAATGCGTGGACGTCAGGCGAATTGGAACTCGTGGCCGGAGGTCGGCGCGTGTCTCAGCCGTTGAACACACGGCAGCCCGTGGTGTTGGAATTGTTTGGCTCGAAGAATCCTGCGCGCCCAATCATCGAAACCGATGGCGCACTGCAATTGAAACAAGGTGAAGAGACTGGTTGCACTGTGCTGGAATTGCCCCGCCATAAGTGGCAGAACGCGAAAGGAACGTACTATCCGGAAGAGGAACTGGATCGGCTCGACCGCTGGCGGTTCACTGTCCGCAACGATAGCGAGCGCGAGGCGACCCTGCCGATCATGTTCGTGGACGAGCATCCGCCAGCGATCACCGGTTTCACTCCGATGCTGTGCGACTCCGATGGCACTCCGACCGGCATCCCGGTTCAGATTTCGAAGAACTGGCACACGCGACCCGAGAAGGGCGTGCTGCGGCATCAAGGGCCGTGGTTTCACGGCTGCACGTTTGTGCGGCTGCCACCGCGCTCGCGTCGCGAGTTTAACTTCACCATGGCGTACGCGCGCTATGGCGGTGTGCCGGCGGCGTCCCATGCCCAGCTCTCGCTCATTGGCTGGGGGCACAATCAATTCTGGGACCAGTCGGCGATTGGCAGCTTTGGCGAGAGCATCTGTTACGAGCCAGGCCGCGTGCAGCGGCGTTGCTCCATTGATGATGTGCGGCCTTTAATGACGCTGCCCAATGCGGAAGCGAAACCATACGGCTGGGCGGGCAACGGCGGCGGTGGCGATTTCCTAGCGTGGATTGATGAGGCGGGGCGCTACCAAGGCTTCCGCGGCACCCGCTGCGATTACCGGGCGTACGGCCCCTGCTTGACGGATGTGGGTTACATCGAGGAAACGCTGGGAGGCGAACTGACTTCCCGGGTGAAGGTGTCCATTGCGCGCAGCGACGATTATCTCCGGGCGTTTCATCACCTCCGCTATGACGTGCGCCGGCCGATGAAGTGGCAGCGGCTCGCTTTCTACCAACTCGGCGCGGATTTCTATAACGACACCCCAGCGCGGAGCGTGGCCATCGGCGATGCCAAGGGTCTGCGTGAAGAATGGCAACCGATCCAAGCCAAGGATCGGTACGACCGGAGCGCCGTGGTTCTCGCGGGCGAACAATCCTGGATCTCGATTCACGGAGTCGAACGCAAAGCAGTGAACCAGGGCGGCACGGTGGCGAGTCGCGGTCTCATCGTGCGCTCGTGGCAGGCAGTCCTTGGCGGAAAGCCCTGTCCTCAACCGCACGCGTCGTTCTTTGCCACCGAGTGGGGCAAGGGGAATTTCCGCACCGTGATTGAATTGTCGCCGCCACCGGGTCTCACGGAACTGAAGCCCGGGGACTTCGTGGAGGCAGAAGTGGAGTTGGTGATGTTCCCGGCAGACGCAAGAGCCTACTACGGTCCGAACGCGGCGTTTCGAACAGTATTAGAGACCGATGCCGACACGTGGCGACTGGTGCAGCGCGAGGCTGCAGGAAACGCGCTGCAAGTCAGGACGACGGCGGGCAAGGTCATCCGCAACTACCCGCTGGCAATGACGGTGGATCGAAGGGGTCGGGCCGCCTGCACCCTGGCCGGAGGGATCGGCTACGTTCCGGTGACATTCAGTGGCCTCGGAGATTATCGAGATTTTGAACTGCTCGTGGATGGTCAGCCCCTTAACCAAGCCGTGCATGGCAAAGACTTTTGGCAGACGGATTACGATGCCAGTCGCAAGCAATGGCAAGTCACCTACAACGTGCTTCGGGATGGGAGTGGTCCGAGTCGCTTGGAATTGCGACACAGCAAATCCACCCAAGACGAATGACTTGGTGTGCCGGATTACCATCTGCCATATTTGCCGGGCGAGCAACTGTTCGCGCTGGTGCTGCCGGACAACAAAGTGGTCAGCAAAGTTCTCCAGACGGACTGGTTCACGGAACGATTGTTCATGCAGTGGAAACATTGCCCGCGCTGAAGATGTTCTGCGTACTCCGGTCACAGTGCTCTCGCATTCGGACATCGGGACGTTTTGAGTCTGTGGAACTCACTGAGGTTGGAGCGGGAGGGGCAACATCGCGATTGAACACCACCGCCATTGCGGTTAACCATTGTCCACATCCATGAAAACATTGAATCTTAACTGGCCCACCAAACTCCTGCTCCCCCTCGCGTTATTGGGTTTGGCCGCGACCGGATTACGGGCCACGGATTTTCCGCAATGGCGCGGGCCGCTGCGCGACGGACATTCACCCGAAACCGGATTGCTCCAGGAATGGCCGAAGGCTGGACCGAAATTGCTCTGGCAGGTGCAGACGGTCGGCGCGGGTTATTCCACGCCGTCGGTCGTTGGCAAACGAATCTATCTGCTCGCAAACGAGGGCTCGGAGGAATCGGTCCTCGCGCTCGATGTGAAGGACGGCGGCCGGGTCTGGGCGACAAAGTTGGGCAAGGTGGGTCATCCGGAACAGAATCCGAACTACCCGGGCGCTCGCTCAACACCTTCAGTTGATGGCAAATTCCTGTTTGCTCTGGGTTCGGATGGCGATCTGGTTTGTCTCAAAACCGCGAACGGCGAAGAAGTTTGGCGCAAGCATCTGCGCAATGAATATGGTGGCAAATACGGTGAGTGGGCGTATTCGGAATCGCCGCTGGTGGATGGCAATAAATTGATCGTCACACCAGGCGGTACAAACGCCACGTTGCTCGCGTTGAACAAAAAGACGGGCGAGGTGATCTGGACCTGCGCGACGCCAGAGGGCGATGAGGCGAGTTATTCATCTGTCGTCAGCGCGACATTTTCCGGTGTGAAACAATACATTCAGTTCCTCTCCAAAGGACTGGTGGGTGTCGATGCGAAGACGGGCAAGCTGCTCTGGCGGTTCGAGAAAACGGCGAAGGGAAGTCCGGCGGTGATCATGACGGTGCTGGTGGATGATGGAATGGTTTACAGTGGTGCGTTTCGCGCCAACACCGCGTTGATCAAACCGGTGTTGAAGGATGGCGTGTTCACGGTGGAAGAGATTTATTCCAACAACAAACTGCCCATCGGTCTTGGTGGCGTGGTGAAAGTGGGTGATTATTTTTACGGCAGCAGCAGTCAGTCCGCGATGTGTGTGGACTTCAAGACGGGCACGGTAAAATGGGAGGAACGCGCCATCGGCCCGTGTTCATGGCTGGTTGCAGATAAAAGAATCTATCTGCACGCCGAGAGTGGTGAAGTGGCATTGATTGAACCGAGCGGTGAAGCGTATCGCGAGAAGGGGCGATTCTCACCTCCGAATCCGCCGACGCGCGGTCAGGCCAAAGCGTGGGCGTATCCGGTCATGGCGAATGGCCGGCTTTACATCCGCGAGCAGAATTTGCTCTGGTGCTACGACGTGAAAGCGGGCAAATAATTTCTGCCGATCTCACTGCCGATTGCTTCGACCCCGAAACGCGGAAGCGGGTCAGGGCGAAATCACGCGGTAGAAACGCCGGGGGATATTTGTGGCCGAGCGGTCAATGAAACTGTAGTTCGTGACGCCCGCCACAAAATTGGTCAGATCAATCCAAGGAACTGGAAGCACTCCCAGATTGGTGGTTGCCTGCACCCGATAGCTCTCGCCGATGGCGAGAGAAATGTGCGCGATGAATCCGGTGCTCGTCAGCGTCGTGGGTGAGGTGAATGTCGGGAGCGTCGGACCATTCGTGGCCAGCAGACCGAGGCTGAACTCGCTCGTGTCACCCGTCGTTTGATCCGTGGCGGTGGCGGTGAAAAATTGTCCGGTGAAATTGCCGCTGACCGTGAGCGCGAACCCCGCTTCGCCACTTCCGTCCGTGTTGACCGTGGTGCTGCCCACGTAGCGCTGCCCTTCACCGTGGCTGGACGAATCCAGAATGTCATTGCGGTAGAGGTCAATCATTACGGTTCGGCTCGCAGTGCTGTTTAGCGTGCCGGCAATTGTCGTAGTCGGTCCACTGCCGGCAGCTTGAGAGATGACGGGATAATTCTGCAAATTGTTCGGTCCAGCATCCCCATCGCCTGCCTCGTTGAGGGTGACGCCATAAAAATCTTCCGCGCCGCCAACCAGATTGATGCCGATGTAGCCGTTCGAGAAAACGTTGTTGCCGCGCAAACTGTTGTTGGTGGTCGCCGCATCGAAAAGCACGAGCCCGCCGGAGGCATTGAACGCGATGTTGTTCCCCGCGCCGGTGCCATTCACCGCCAGGCCAACGACGTTGCCGCTCGCGCCGCCATAGAGCGAGACGCCGTCCCAACCGTTGCCAAGCGGCTGCGTCCCGGTGGCATCCAATCCAACCAGATTTCCTTGAACGAGGTTTCCCGAAGTGTCCGCGCCGCTCAAGGTCACGCCATAATTGGCGTTGCCGGAAATCACATTGCCCGCATTCGCGGAATTGCCGCCGATCAGGTTGCCCTTTGCTCCACCATAAACCGAAAGCCCGGACCAGGCATTCGCCAGCGCCAGCGTGCCGGAGGTGTCCACACCGATGTAATTTCCGGAGACCACGTTTCCGTCCGTGCCGCCGTTGCCGATGAAGACGCCATAATTGCCATTGCCGGAAATGACGTTTCTACTTCCTGTCACCGTTCCCCCGACAACGTTGGAAGCCGGCGCGCCGTAGATTTCCAGCCCCGACCAACCATTGCCAATTGCGCCCGAGCCTGCCGGGTTCAAGCCGATGTAATTTCCGGCGATGACATTTCCAGAAGTATTCGTGCCGGTCAGGAGCACGCCTTGAAACGAGTTTCCGGAAATAACATTTCCCGCCCCGACGGACGAGCCGCCAATTACATTTGCCTGGGCACCGCCGTAAAGCTGAACGCCAGACCAACCGTTGGGTGCCGCCGTGCCGGCAGCATTGAGTCCGATGTAATTTCCCGCAATCTCGTTTCCCGTCGTGCCAAGGTCGGACACCGTCACGCCTTGCAGGGAGTTTCCCGAAATCAGGTTGCGGGCGGCGGCACTGGTGCCACCGATGAGATTGGATTGGGCGCCGCCGAAGATGGACACGCCCGACCAGCCATTGGGCATCGCGGTGTTACCCGCGGGATTCAGGCCGATGAGATTTCCAGCGACCACATTGCCCGTGGTGTTGGCTCCCGAGATGCCGAGGCCTTGAAAAGTATTTCCCGAGATGACGTTGGCCGCGTCTGTGTTGGTGCCGCCGATGACGTTGCCCTGGGCGCCACCGTAAATGCTCACGCCCGCTGTAGCGTTGGACAAGGCCGCGCTCCCGGTGGCGTTGACACCGATGTAATTTCCCTGGACGGTAT
>JABFSR010000165.1 GCA_013140495.1 Verrucomicrobiota bacterium | reverse complement strand
CTACTTGAACGGCAAAAACTTCGCTAGCAGCAACGTCTCCAACAATCCCGCGAACGACATCGCGAATGCCACCACCGTCCAGGTGCATAAGGTTTCGCGTTCAGTGAAACCGCTCAATCGCCCGATCACCCAGAAGCCGCTGTCATTCATCCACGAGAGACCCAGCCCGCCGAAACCAATCGCGATAAATAAATACATCGGATGATATGGCAGTTCCACGCCTTGTGTGACGCCCACCATCATCGCCGCCGTGGTCAGCACCGAAACCGTTCCCGAACCTTGCGCAAACTTCAGCACCGCGGCCACCGTCCACGCGAGCAGAATCAGATTGATCGAACGTCCGGCGGCAGCATCGCGGATCGCATCGCCCACGCCCGCGTGCCGCAACATTCCGCCAAATGCGCCGCCCGCACTCGTGATCAAAATAATTACGCCCGCCGTTTCCAACGCCGGACTCAACAACTCACCCAATCCATGCAGCGCCAGTTTCCGATGCCGGACCACAAGGATCATTGCCAGCAGCGCGCCGATGAGCAAAGCGATGTTGCGATTGCCGAGAAATCCCATGACCGCGTGGAACGAACCGAAACGCGCGCCGCCCCCGAACGCCGCCGTGAATGAAGCGGTTGAAATCAGCAGGATCGGCAACAACACCGGCAGCATTGAAGCGAAGAACGACGGCAATTCGCTTTCTGGTTTGTTCGCGATGGTTTGCAGTTCGGCCAGCGGCACCCCCGCCGTTTCGCGCAGAGGAATATTCGTCCGCCGGTTCACCCATTTGGCGACCTGCCAGCCAAACAGCACCGGCAGAATGGACGCCAGCGTGCCCGCAATGACCGACCAACCCAAATCCACCTTCATCGTTTCCGCCATCGCGAGCGGCCCGGGATGCGGCGCGACGAGTGTATGCGTTACTGCCCCCGCGCAACAGATCGCCATCACAAACAACGTGTAGTCCCTGCCCGTGCGTAATCGCAACGCCCGCGCCAGCGGGATCAGCAGCATGAAAAACGTGTCAAAGAAAATCGGCAGCCCCAGCAGAAAACCTCCCGCAAGCAACGCGAAGCCCGCGCGACTTTCACCGAACACGCCGATAAACCGGCGCACCACCTTGTCCGCCGCCCCGCTTTCCATCACGCACACACCGATGATCGAAGCGAACGCGATTACCAGACCGATCTTTCCGCAAACCGTGCCGAACTCCACCGTCGCCACTTCCACCGCCTGAATCCAATGGTTCGAGGCGGGTTCACCCGGCAGACGGCCCACCGGAGCCAGCAATCCCGCTAGAACCGCCACTCCGATCAACGCGAGAAAAGCATGAACGCGAAGCTTCGTGATCAACACGATGATCGTGACGACGCATATCGCGAGAATGCCGAATGGCCAGAGTTTGGAAGAATCAATGAGTGCGAGCATGGTGCGTCTTCGGTATTCCATGCGAGCTTACAAAAGTAACATCCGCTGGCAAAATTAAAATCCACATACTTCTGAGGTCTTGTTATTCGCCGTTTGTTATCCTGACTTGGAATCATTATTCAGAGCGATCTGTTCATCTTGCGAATAAACACCCACCGTTTCTTACAAGCGCATCCTCCAATCTTACCCGCCGGCAGTTTGAGTTTCCCGCGCCGCCGTTTTCCGCTACAACACGCCCCCGGTCATGCACGACCCGCGCATCAACGAACTTCGCCAACTGCTCCCGCAGGCCCTGTTGCCTGACTGGGTGCGGCTCGGTTCGCGCGCGGCCCGGCTGTTCCGCGACCGCCTCCATCCCGACAAACACGACGCGCTCCTCAATCGTCTCCTCGACCAAGCCCGCGCTTCCGTCGCCACGCGCGACCAGCGCCAGCTCAACGTCCCGCAAGTTTCCTACGCGCCTGAACTCCCCATCACCGCGCGCAAAGACGAGATCGTTGCCGCCATCCGCGCGAATCAAGTCGTCGTCATCGCGGGCGAAACTGGCTCCGGCAAAACCACGCAGTTGCCCAAGATGTGCCTCGACGCCGGACTCGGCATCCGCGCCAAGATCGGTTGCACGCAACCGCGCCGCGTCGCCGCGCTTTCCATCTCGCGCCGCATCGCTGAGGAATTGTCCGTCACTTGGGGACGCGAGGTCGGCTGCAAAATACGCTTCGACGACCGCTCCAGCTCCGAGACGTATATCAAGCTGATGACCGACGGCATCCTGCTCGCCGAGGCGCAGGGCGATCCGCAACTCAGCGATTACGACGCGATCATCATTGATGAAGCCCACGAGCGCAGCCTGAACATTGATTTCCTGCTCGGCCATCTCAAAGGCCTGCTCGCGCACCGCAGCGATCTCAAGCTCATCATCACCTCGGCAACGATTGACACGCAGATGTTCTCGCGCCACTTCAACGATGCGCCGATCATCGAAGTTTCCGGACGGATGTATCCGGTCGAAGTTGTTTACCAAACTCAGACAGACGAGTCGGACGAACAAGGCGACTTAAACTACGTGGACGCCGCCGTGCAAGCGGCCGAGCGCATCGTTTACGAATCCAGCTTCGGCGACGTGCTCATCTTCATGCCGGGCGAGCGCGACATCCGCGAGACGAGCGATCTGCTCGAAGGCCGCCTCGGTCGCGACGCTGAAATAATTCCCTTGTTCGGTCGCCTGAGTTCCGGCGATCAACAGCGTGTCTTCTCTCCTTCCTCGCAGCGGAAGATTGTCATCGCCACGAATATCGCCGAAACCTCGCTCACGATTCCGGGCATCCGCTACGTGATTGACGCCGGTCTCGCGCGCATCAGCCGTTACAACCCGCGCACGCGCACCAAACGTCTGCCCATCGAGCCCGTCTCCCAAAGCAGCGCCAACCAGCGCAAAGGTCGCGCCGGTCGCGTGCAGGACGGCATCTGCATCCGGCTTTACTCTGAGGAAGACTTCAACGCGCGCCCTGCGTTCACGCAACCCGAAATCCAGCGCGCCAATCTCGCCGAAGTCATCCTGCGGATGAAAGCCTTCCGCCTCGGCGACATCGAGACGTTTCCTTTTGTCCAACCGCCGACACCCGCCGCGATCGCCAATGGTTACGCGTTGCTCCAAGAACTCGGCGCGCTTGATGCCCAGCGCAATCTCACACCGCTCGGCGGCGATCTCGCGCGATTACCGATTGATCCCACGCTCGGTCGCATGTTGCTCCAGTCGCAGCAGGAACACGCCTCGCGCGAACTGCTCATCATCGCCGCTGGCCTCAGCATCCAAGACCCACGCGAACGCCCACTCGATCAAAAGGAAGCCGCCGCCGCCGCACACAAGCGCTTTGCCGATCCGCAATCCGACTTTCTCGCGCTGCTCAACATCTGGAACGCCGTTCACGACGAGTGGGAAAAGCTTCGCGGCCAAAGCCAGCGCCGTCGCTTCTGTCGCCAGCATTTCCTCTCCTACCTGCGGATGCGTGAGTGGCAGGACCTTTACTCTCAGCTCCACGACGCGCTCGACGATCTCGGCACGCTGCGCATCAACGAAAGCAACGCCGCTTACGACGCGATTCATCGCTCGATCCTGTCCGGCCTTATCGGCCACGTCGCGCGTCGTGAAGAGCGCAATCTCTACAAAGCGGCGGGCAATCGTGATGTCACGATGTTCCCCGGCTCGGCGCTCTACGAACGCGGCGAAAGGCCGGTGAAAGGCCGCGACACCAAAGCACAAAAGAATCCGCCGCCGAAGCCCAAGTCGAATCAACCCCCGTGGATTGTCGCCGGTGAAATCGTCGAAACCTCGCAGCTTTTCGCCCGCACCGTCGCCGGGATTGATCCGCAATGGATCTATCAGCTCGCCCCGCATTGCTGCAAAGTCACGCATCAGAACCCGCACTGGAGCGTCAGCAACGGACGCGTGCTCGTCGAGGAAGTCATCACGTTGCACGGCCTCGAAATCGTCCGGCGCAAGGTCGCATACGGCAACATCAACCCCAAGGATGCCACCGCCATCTTCATCCGCGCTGCGCTCGTGGAGGAGGACTTGGATGGCTTTGGTAGGAGACGACGTGAGGAGTCTCAATCTAGCCGAGCCGAGAGCGGTGATTGGAAAGCTGAGGTCAATGAGAGCCTCCTCACGTCGGCTCCTACAACCGAAACGAAACTCCCCGCCCAATACGCATTCCTCGCCCACAACCGCAGCGTGCGCCAGAAGATCGAGAATCTCCAGACCCGCGCCCGGCATCACGGGATGATTGATCTCGATCAAGCGCTCTGCAACTTCTACGCGAAGCAAATCGAGAACGTCTCGTCCTTCCACGAACTGAACCGCCTGCTCGGCGAGCGCGTAGCGGCAGGCATCTTGCCTGCCGTAGAGCCGGGCATCCTGCCCGGCGGAAAAACCGCAGCCAACACCTCGGTCGTTGAAAAATCCAGCGCTTCAGTTCCAAGCGAAGCCAATCCGGGCGGCAAGATGCCGCCCTCTACGTCAGGCAGGATGCCTGCCGCTACCGGCGTTCCGCCGAACCAACAATTCCTTTGCGCCACCGAAACCGATCTCCTCGGCGACCTGCAACTCAACTACGACGCCAACGCGTTTCCTGATGCCGTCCACATCGCCGATCAACCACTCGCGCTGAACTACGCTTACGCCCCCGGCGAGGAATGGGACGGCGTCACCGTGCAATTGCCCGTGGACCTTGCGCGCGCCTTATCGCCCGCCGCCGTCGAGTGGAGCGTGCCCGGCCTGCGCGCTGAGCAAGTTGGCGAATGGTTGCGTTCCCTGCCCCGCACGCTCCGCCGCGAATTGCAGCCCATCGAACCCAAAGTCGCCGAGATCGTCCGAAACTTGCAACCGACCGGCGATTCGCTCCGTGACGACCTCGCGAGATTCCTGCTCAAGCGTTACGGCATCACCGTTCCGCCCGACGCGTGGCGTGAGGAAGCTGTCCCCGCGCACCTCCGCCCCCGCGTCGAGATCGTGGATCACAACCGCAAGACCATCGTCGCCGGGCGAAACCTCGAACTGCTCAAGCCGCAGCTCAAGGAAACCAAAGCCGTCACCCCGCGCGGCAACGACGATTGGCAACGTGCCGTTGCGAAGTGGGAACGCTCCGCCGTGACGACTTGGGTCTTCAGCGATCTGCCCGAGCGAATCATCGTGAGCGGGAGTGCGCCCGTCCTCGGGCGCAGCGGCGTGACAAGCACGACAGCCTTGGATAACACCATGCCGCAGGATAGTGACACGTTGCTGCGCCCGGGGACGGGCGCACTCCAAACCGTCTATGCATGGCCCGGCGTTACGCTTGAAGACGGTCACGTGAGCCTCCGTCTCTTCCGCAGCGCGACCTTCGCGCGCGAAGCGAGCTTCGACGGCGTCAACAAACTCATCGAACTCGCTTTGCAAAAAGACCTCGCGTGGTTGCAAAAGGATTTGCGCGCGTTGTGCCGCTTTGATGCGCTTTATTCGCCGCTGGGTGCGAGCGATGAATTGCAGGAAACCGCTTTCGCGAATCTCCTTCTTCACGCGCTGCCTGCTGCGACGTTGCCCGCACTCACGCAAGTCAACTTCGATACCGCTGTGAAAGAAACCCGCGAGCGCCTCGCCGGTCTGCCGTCGCAACTTGAAGCGCGCCTGAACGCCATCCTGCCCTTGCGACGACAGATCGTCACTAGGCTCGGCCAAGCCGTCGCCACCGCGCCCGCCCCGCGCCCTCGCACGCTCAACGATCTCAGTCAACTTGGCGCTCCCGCCAAGCCCACGGCGAGCAAGCACCCGCTCGCGCTTGAGTTGCACGGTTTGCTGCCGCCCCGGTTTCTCGAACAAATCAGCTTCGACCGGTTGAAAGAATTACCGCGCTATCTCAAAGCGCTTCTCACGCGCCTCGAACGCGCCACACTGAATCCGCAGAAGGACGCCGAACGCGCCGCGCAACTCGCGCCCTACGCCCAAGTAGTTGCTGGCTTTGCCGCAAAGTCCTCCAACGTCCCCGAAGTCCGCGCGATGCAGGAGGAATTCCGCTGGCTCGTGGAAGAATTCAAAGTTTCCCTCTTCGCGCAGGAACTCGGCACCGCCGTCCCCATCTCCGCCAAGCGCCTCGATCAAAAGTTGGAGCAGTTACGATTGGTTGCTTGAGCTTAACCCGGCCAATAATTCCGGCTCGTCATCCAAACGGGCAGAGGATTAACCTGCCGCCACATGAACCCTTCCGAGAAGCCGAACTTGCTGTTGCCGCATGGCGGTTATCGCAAGCTGCGCAGTTACAAGGTGGCGGAGGTGGTGTATGACGCGACCGTGGTATTTTGTCGGCGTTTCCATGCGGATGATCGCCGGATGACCGACCAGATGGTGCAGGCGGCCCGCAGCGGCGTGCGCAACATCAGCGAGGGCAGCGGCATGGCGGCGACGTCGCGCAAGACCGAGTTAAAGCTCACCAATGTGGCCCGCGCCAGCTTGAGCGATGAATTGCTCCGCGATTACGAGTCGTTCCTGCGCCAGCGCGGGTTGCGGGTCTGGCCAAAAGATTCGCGCGAGGCGCGGACGATGCGAGCGCGGCTGGCGCAAGACTACGCGCCCGATCTACCAGCCGCCCGCCCCGGCGTGGTGCAGTTGACCGGGTTGTTCGGGCTGTCGGAGTTCGTGGAGAAAGCCGAGCCGGAACTGGCCGCCAACGCCATGCTCTGCGCCGTGAACCAAGCCGCCTACTTGTTGAAACGGCAGATCCAGAGCCAGGGCCGGGAGTTTCTGGAGAAAGGTGGGTTCACGGAGAAACTTTATAGAACGCGGAAGCGGACTCTGTCAGACCGGTCGGACGGGTCGGACGGAAAGCCGGAATGCCCAAACTGCGGGAAGCCCATGGTGCTGCGCACCGCCCGCAAAGGCACGAAAGCCGGGCAACCTTTCTGGGGCTGCTCCGGCTTTCCTGATTGCAAGGGCACTCAGCCCGCTAATTCTTAGTAGCGGTAGTGCTCGGGCTTGTAAGGACCGTCCGCCGGCACGCCGAGGTATTCGGCTTGCGCCTTGGTCAGCCTGGTCAGCACCACGCCGATCTTTTCCAGGTGCAGGCGGGCGACTTCTTCGTCGAGCTTCTTCGGCAGGCGATAGACCGTCTTCTCGTATTTGTCCTTGTTCGCCCAGAGATCAATCTGCGCGAGCGTCTGGTTCGTGAACGAGTTGCTCATCACGAAGCTCGGATGGCCGGTGGCGCAACCGAGGTTCACGAGGCGGCCTTCGGCGAGCAGGTAAATGCTCTTGTTGCCGGGCAGATAGTAACGGTCGTATTGCGGCTTGATATTCTCGATGCGCACGCCCTTGGTCTTCTTCAATTGATCCACCTGAATCTCGTTGTCGAAGTGGCCGATGTTGCAAACGATGGCCTGGTCCTTCATCGCGAGGATGTGATCGGCGGTGATGATGTCGCAATTGCCGGTGGTGGTGACGTAGATGTCGCCGACGCCGAGCGTGCTTTCAATCGTATTAACCTCGAAACCTTCCATCGCGGCTTGAAGTGCGTTGATGGGATCAATCTCGGTTACGACCACGCGGGAACCGTAAGCGCGGAGCGAATGGGCACAACCTTTGCCGACATCGCCGTAACCGCAGACGACGGCAACTTTGCCCGCGAGCATGACGTCGGTCGCGCGCTTGATGCCATCCGCGAGGGATTCGCGGCAGCCGTAGAGATTGTCGAACTTCGACTTGGTGACGGAGTCATTCACGTTGATGGCCGGCACGAGCAACTTGCCCGCTTCCTTCATCTGATAGAGGCGATGCACGCCCGTGGTCGTTTCTTCGGAAACGCCGCGCCAATCCTTGACAATCTTCGTCCAGAGGCCGGCCTTTTCCTTTGCGAGACAGCGGAGCAAGGCTTTTACTACGGAAACCTCGTGGCTGTCGCCCTTGGTATCATAGGCCCACTTGGAACCGTTTTCGAGTTCGTAGCCTTTGTGGATGAGCAGGGTCACGTCGCCGCCATCGTCAACGACGAGTTCCGGGCCTTGATCGCCGGGGAACAAAATCGCCTTGAGCGTGAGTTCCCAATACTCTTCAAGCGTCTCGCCCTTCCACGCGAACACTGGCGTGCCAGTCGCCGCGATGGCGGAGGCCGCGTGATCTTGCGTGGAGAAAATGTTGCACGAAGCCCAACGCACATTCGCGCCGATGGCAACGAGCGTCTCGATGAGCACGGCAGTCTGGATCGTCATGTGCAGCGAACCGGTGACGCGCACGCCTTTGAGCGGCTTGGATTTCGCGTACTTCTTGCGAACCGACATCAAGCCGGGCATTTCGTGTTCGGCGACGGCGATTTCCTTGCGGCCCCACTCGGCGAGCGAGATGTCGCGGACGATGTAATCTTTGCCGGCGGAAGTTTGCGCCGCGTATTGGGCGAAAGTCGCACTGACTTCAGCCGCGACGGCGGCAGCTTTGCCGTTGCCGTTCAATTTCCCGACGGTGCGGCGGGACGGAGAGAGTTTAATAGTAGCCATGTTAGTTGATAGTTATGAGTTGATAGTTGATAGCGATTACAGCGCTTTCTTGAGCGCAGCGACTTTGTCGGTCGCTTCCCAAGTGAGGTCCTTGTCGCTCTTGCCGAAGTGACCGTAATTCGTGGTCTTGCTATAAATCGGACGACGCAGGTTGAGTTGATCAATGATGTCGGACGGTTGGAAGCTGAACACGCGATTGACGGCGCGGATGATCTTGGCGTTGGAAACGGTGTTCGTACCGAACGTCTCGACGTGAACGCTGACCGGGTCAGGATGGCCGATGGCGTAGGCGAATTGGAGTTCGCAACGTGAAGCAAGACCGGCAGCAACGATGTTCTTCGCGACCCAGCGGCCCATGTAGGCGGCGCTGCGGTCAACCTTCGTCGGGTCTTTGCCAGAGAACGCGCCGCCGCCGTGACGGCCCATGCCGCCGTATGTATCAACGATGATCTTGCGACCGGTCAAACCGGTGTCGCCCTGCGGTCCACCGACAACGAAACGGCCGGTCGGGTTGATGAGGAACTCTGTCTTCTTGGTGAGCAGGCGAGCGGGCAGAACTTTCTTGATGACTTTCTCGATGCAGAAATTTTCAATCTCGCGATGTTCGACATCCGCGCTGTGCTGAGTGGAGATGACGACGTTGGAGATGGCGACGGGTTTGTCGTTCTCATAAACGACGGAGACCTGCGACTTCGCGTCTGGACGCAACCACGCCGCGCCGCCCGCTTTGCGGATGCGCGTGAGTTCACGACCAAGGCGATGCGCGAACATGATCGGCGCAGGCATGAGTTCGCGGGTTTCGTTGCAGGCGTAGCCGAACATGAGTCCCTGGTCGCCAGCGCCCTGTTTGGCAGTCTTCTTGCCCTTGGCCTTGCGGGCGTCCACACCTTGCGCGATGTCAGGCGATTGCTGCGTCACGATGACATTGACGAACACTTTGTCGGCATGAAACACATCGTCGTCGTTGACGTAGCCAATTTCGCGGATGGCATCGCGCGCAATCTTCACG
>JABFSR010000075.1 GCA_013140495.1 Verrucomicrobiota bacterium | reverse complement strand
GCTGCTGGAATCCAACGCTGACGCCCGGCCCAGGACCAAAATGGCCACACTGAAAGCACGGCAAATCAACTGGAAGAACTTTTAGCCGAATCCATGCAGTTGAATTGGTGGCCAAGTAGCGGCGACGAGGCGTCGCTTCCACCTGCGCGCCGACTGCATGGACTCGGTTTAGTCAATCAGCCGGTACTCAGGCAAGGGCAAAACAAAGAATGCCAAAAAGCAGGCGGTTTTCTGCAAGGAGTGGTGAGACTGGGATTGCGGCATGGAGAAAAATCACCCAAGAACAACAACACCTCCATGCACCGGTACGAAAAGCTCGCCATTGCCGACCCAGCGGAACTGTGTTTTGGGCGCTGTCCGCAGCCATTGGTCACACGGCGCGGCCTTTCCATTGGCGGCGGAACGGTTTATCCGGAGTTGAACTTTACTCTCCCGACCATGTCGGTGGAAGAAGCAACGATGCCCGAGGTTCGTAATCAGTACCGCCAGATCATCTCAGGGGCATTGCAACGAGCGGTGGAACTCGAAGCGCCGGGAGTGGTGATCGAATTCGAAACGCTCCCGCCGATGACCGAGAATCCGGCCTGGGGAATCGAACTCACGCGCATCCTGCTCGACGGGATGGAAACCGCCCACGCGAAACACGGACTGAAGTCCGTTCTGCGCATCACGCCCAACGACACGCGCGAAATGGTTCGCCCGTCCCGGATGCGCAGCGGCCCGCTTTACGAGGCCATGCTCACCACCTTCGATGGCTGCGCGGCTGCGGGTGCGGAACTCCTCAGCATCGAATCGGTCGGGGGCAAGGAAATCCATGATGAAGCGCTCATGCAGGGCGACATGCGCGCGTCCATCTTCGCCTTGTGCGTCCTGGGAGTGCGGGACATGCGCTTTCTTTGGACGGAGTTGGAGGGAATTGCGCGACGGCACGGCGTGCTTTGTGCCGGAGATACGGCCTGCGCCTTTGGCAACACCGCGATGGTTCTGGCCGAACGGAAAATGATTCCGCGTGTCTTCGCGGCGGTGGTGCGTGCGGTGTCGGCGGTGCGCACGCTGGTTTGTTACGAGTGCGGTGCCGTCGGGCCGGGCAAGGATTGCGGTTATGAAAACCCGATACTCAAGGCCATCACCGGTTTTCCGATGGCGATGGAAGGCCGGACCGCCGCGTGTGCGCATTCCAGCCCCGTTGGGAACATAGCCGCCGCCACCTGCGACACTTGGAGCAATGAATCCGTTCAAAACATCAAGCTGCTGGGAGGCATGGCGCCAACCTGCTGTCTGGAGCAATTGATTTATGATTGCCGGCTGATGAACCAGGCGCTGGCAGACGGGCCCGCTGCGGCGTTGCAGTATCGCAAATGGCTGGTGGATTCCGATGCCGCACTCGACCCCCAGGCGTACGTCCTCAAGCCGGAAAGCGCCGTTGCCATCGCACAGGCCATCGTCAACGCGCCCACGCCCGTGGCTGCGGGCCGAAATGCCGCTCTCACCGTCGTCCGAATGTTGCGCGAAGCTCAAAGCGCCGGGCATCTGAAAATTTGCCCGCGCGAGTTGTCCTGGCTTGACCGAATCGAAAAAACAGTGGAAACCATCCCAGACAACGAGTCCGAGTTCATCGGTGAGATGATGGGTAGCGTGGACACGACCAAATTCGTGCCGGCAGATTACGACTTATGACCAGTCAGTATTGACCTCCAACTCAAATCAAAACCAACATGCAAGAACTCCAATTACTCCACGACGCGATTCTTAAAGGCGACGCCAAAACCGCAAAGTCGGTTACTGAACAGGCTTTGGCCAGCGGCGTTGAACCACTCAAGCTCGTACAGGATTACATGGTGCCCGCCATGGGCGAAGTGGGCCGGCGATTCGAATGCAACGACTATTTCGTTCCTGAATTGTTGCTGGCAGCTCGCGCCATGAAGGGTGCGCTCGAACTCATCCGCCCTCTCCTTGTCGCCAGCGGAGTTCAGCCCGTCGGACGCGTCGCCGTTGGTACCGTTAAGGGCGACATGCACGACATCGGCAAGAATCTCGTGGCCGCCATGCTGGAAGGTGGCGGATACGAAGTAATTGATCTGGGCGTCAATGTTTCACCCGAGCAGTTCGTCGCCGCAGTAAAGGAAAAGAATGTGCAGATCGTTGCCTTGTCCGCATTGCTTACCACCACGATGCCCTCGATGAAGACCACCATCGAAGCGCTCAAACAGGCGGGCGTTCGCGACAAGGTGAAGGTTCTCATTGGTGGAGCGCCAATCACCAAACGCTACGCTGACGAGATCGGCGCGGATGGTTTCGGGGAAAGCGCCGCTGGTGCCGTGGCGCTGGCAAAGCAGGTCACCGGTTAGTTGGCGAGGTTGCGGCGGACGAAGAATCACGCATGAACACAAACCAACTTTATCAGGAGCGGCTCACCCGCTACCTGACGGCACTGCGTAACGAGAAACCCGACAAGATTCCCATCCGACCGTTCGTGGCCGAGTTCACTGCGAAGTATGCGGGCATGACTTGTCAGCAGGTGGCGCATGATTACAACCTTGCCTTTGAAGCAGCAGTCAAATGCGCTAGGGAATTTGATTGGGATGCAATCGTGCCCAACATGGTTTATGTGTGGACGGGCCTCGCACAGGCAGCAGGGCTGCGTTACTACGGCATTCCAGGCATTGGTATTCCGCACACGACCGGCTTCAATTACATTGAGCCGCCAGAAGACAACGCCTTCATGCGCGAGGATGAGTATGACGCGTTGATTGATGACCCCACCGGCTTTCTCTACAACGTCTGGCTGCCGCGTGTGAGCACAGAGGTCGCAGCCATCGGACAACCCGCGACTTATCGCCACAACCTCGCGCTCGTGAAAAGTTCGATGGCGATGATGGTCTATTTCACAGCGTTTGGACCGCAAATCCAACGGCTGCACGACGAATGCGGCACTGTGTCCGCCATTGCCGGCATTTTCAAAGCTCCCTTCGACATCATCGGCGACAAGCTTCGTGGGTACATCGGTCTGACCATGGACATGGTCACGCAGCCGGACAAAGTGCTCAAGGCGTGCGAGGCGCTCATGCCGCATCTGACCCATGTTGGCCTCACAACCGCGGATCCTGCCAAACAGGTGCCGATTGGTTTTTGGATGCATCGCGGCTGCGTGCCGTTCATCAGCCCAAAACAATTTCAATCACACTACTGGCCCACGCTCAAGCCGTGCATCGAGGAATTCTGGAAGCGTGGCAACCAGACGATGTTCTACGCCGAGGGCAAATGGAATCATCACCTCGACGATTTCGCCACGTTGCCGGAGCGGAGCATTTTGTTTCACGTGGACCAGGGCGACATTTTTCTGGCGCACAAGAAACTGCATCACAAGTTCGCCCTCAGCGGTGGCATACCGAATGTCCTGCTCAGTTATGGCAAACCTGATGAAGTCCGGGCGCATTGCCGGAAGGTCATTGACGGCGTGGCGAAGGAAGGCGGCTACATCATGGACGCCAGCGCGATCATGCAGGACGACACCAGCATCGAGAACCTGCGTGCGCTGACGGATGTCACCCGGGAATACGGGGTGTACTCGGGCTCTACTCAATCCTCGGCCAATCCCGCCAAAAGCTGCGGGACGCTCCGTCCCTGCCACGGCGCGGATGTTTCGAAGCTCACCGGACTTTCAGGTCTTGCTGCGCCCCGGATCAAACCCGGCATCTGCCGCCCGTGGGAGGAAAAGGCCAGGGAACTACCGCCAATCACCGGCGACCAAGATTTGGTCCGCCGCGTCTGGGAAAATGTGGAAGCGCTGGGCAACACTTACATCTGGCAATTGCTGTTGAGCTTCTAACGTCCAGAGTTAAGCCACATGTTCATAATCCCAAACGCTTCTTAAGCGCCTTCTCATCATCGGGAGAAAGACCTCCCTTCAAGAGAGCATCCGCATCTTGTTTAATCAGCCATGTATTTTGAAACTGTGCCCAAGACTGCATCAACTCTCGAAATGGCCAGTGCACACCATACCAAATTAAAACACCCAAAAGAATCACCCACCAAGCTGTGCTAACCAACCCCCATATTGTTACGCCAATAAATGCGAGCCCAAGCAAAAAATACAGATTGGATACCACCAACGGGACGACCGGCATCTGAGAGGCAAATAAAGACTGTGCTTTTGCTAACCTCGCCTCGTCGTTCTCATCAGGATTGTCTCCAACTGTTTGTCGCAGCCGTCGCGCGTAAAACCAAACTGTGAGAATGCGGACGGCAAAAAGCAGTGCAGCGGCTGGTCCAAGCCACACGATGGGTGTCCAATTCAAGTGGTCGCCCCAGTGTAATAATCTTTGCATAAATACAAGTCGCGCGAATTGGGCTAAGATTTAATTAGGCTTCGTCGGGTTCATCTCCGATAAGCCTCCGAATATTCTCATCTTCGATTTTTGCTTCATCTTTGAGCCTGTTCAATGTCTTCTGAATCTTTGCGTCCGTGATACCCACCTTCGATGCAAATTGCCCTTTTAGACGTGAGGCAAGCCGATGGCCATTCCACACGCGAAAGTAAAGGGCGTCGATCTCGGCAAGAAACATCTCTTGGTCAGCGCGGGAAATCACCAACCTCTTTGCGATGAGGCGGTGAACGAGCTCGTTCCGAGCCTCCTTGGCGTCACGAAGTGCGGACAACTGCTCGTCTGGAAGAAACTGTCGTTTCTCAACTTCCTTAATTAGCTGGTTCAAAGTCCAATCCTCGGTGTTAAACTCGCGAAAGCTTTTTGTGAGTTCGTAGAAACTGAGAAGATCGGCTACCTCGCGCTCAAAGAGGCAACCAAACCAAGTCGCCTCGCCATAAATCTCGGAAATCAGAGATTCAATTGTTCGAGGCTCCTTTAGTCGAACGAACCATTTGATGGCGCCTTTTGAGATCATCTCTGTAAGATGCCTAACATTGATTATCTTGCCACGGATTCGTATATTAAGGACTGTGACCGCGCAAGAGCCAATTCAGAAACCCGAGGAAGCCAACCGGCCCAGCCTAAAGCCGTCGCTGCGGACCAGATTGAGCCGACACCTATGAGCCGCCAACGTTTACTTTTGGTCGCCTGTCGCGTCTTTGAACGCGAACTTGAAGTCCTGCCCGGCACAGCGAAGACCGAGTTGAAGATTTGCTACCTCGAAATGGCGCTGCATCAGCAGCCCGGGCCGCAACTGCGTGCTGCGTTGCAGGAGGCAGTCAATTCCGTCCAGGTCGGGGATTGCGACGCCGTTGGACTTGCCTACGGTTTGTGCAATCAAGGGTTGGTCGGCCTCCAGTCGCGCGACGTGCCCGTGGTCATCCCTCGCGCACATGACTGCCTTGGCATTTTGCTAGGCAGCACGAAACGGTATCTCGCCGAACTTGAAAAGGAGCCCGGCACATATTTCCAGAGTTGCGGTTGGATCGAGCATCTGCCTGCTGATCGCACGTTGCGGCCACTGGCTGCCGGCGCCGGACTTTCCCTGAACAAGGAAGAACTCGTAGCCCGCTACGGCGAGGAGTCTGCCCAATTTCTGATGGAGGAATACGCGAAGTTCACACAGCACTACAAGAGGCTGGCGTTCATATCTTCTCCCATACCCAGTTCGAATGAACGTGAACGCAGAGCGGCAGAGATTGCCAAACAGCAGAACTGGACATTCGAACGGTTGCAGGGCGACCTCGGATGGCTGGGCCGTTTGGTGGACGGCGATTGGAACGAGCGCGAGTTTCTTGTGCTGCAACCGCACCAGCGCGTCGCACTCAGTCACGACGAGCGGATCATCAAAGCAGAATCGGCATGAACCGTAGCGGCGGCCATCCTGGCTGCCGTATAGGGCGTGCATCCTGCCGCCCGGACAAAGCGTCCGAAGCTTTGTTGATTTAGAAAAGTTCCGTGGGATTCGATACCATTCACGTTTCTTTCCGCCGGGCGGGAAGCCACGGCTCTACGGCAGGCCAGGGGCCGCCGCTACGTTGATCGCCTCAACCCTCCTCAGTTTTTGGTTTCACAGTTTGGAATTTCACTTGAGCTTTGACCTTTGAACTTTGAGCTTAGGCCCGGAATGAATCAAAGATCACATAGTCTCCGGCTTTCACCCGCTGACCTGCGACTGGAAGTTCCCTTGGGCACGCGCCTGCAAGATATCCTCTTTGGGCAAGGCGTGGAATTTCCCTGCGGTGGACGTGGTCGCTGCAAGGGTTGTCGCGTGAAAGTGCTGCGAGGTGATTTGCCGATCAGCCCGGAGGATGCTCAATTGCTCACCAAAGCGGATCAAGCCGCGGGCTGGCGGCTCGCGTGCCGACATTCCGTCGCTGGAGATCTCGAGTTGGAATTGGCGCAATGGGAGATGTCCGTTTTGGGAGACGACAACAAGTTTGCGTTCGTGCCGGCAGAGGGTCTAGGTGTGGCGATTGATCTCGGCACGACCACCATTGCGGCGCAACTTCTCGACTTGCGATCTGGAAATGTGCTCGGTGTGCGGACAGCCCTCAATGCGCAGGCCCGCCACGGAGGAGACATTATGAGCCGCGTGGAGTTTGCACTGAACGGTGGGCAGGAGGAATTGCAGCGGCTCGTGAGGGATCAGTTGGGGCAAATGGTGATCGAAATGCTCAACGAGCTTAAACCCACCGCTAAAGGAACATCGCAGCAATTGATTCGCGTGGTGATTGTCGGCAATACGGTGATGCATCACATATGTTGCGGCGTCAATATTGCGCCGATGGCAGCGTATCCATTTGAGCCGACGCAGCCGGGGAGGGTCAGGTTTTCGCCACAGGATTTGGGCTGGCAATTGTCTGGTGACGCTTCTGTCGAATTCCTCCCATGCCTCGGAGGCTTTGTTGGCTCGGATATTCTTGCCGGTATCATGGCCACCGGCCTGCACGAAAGCCGAGGACTGATTGCGCTAATGGATCTCGGTACAAACGGCGAGGTGGTGGTGGGAAATCGAGAAAGGATGCTTTGCACTTCAACCGCGGCCGGACCTGCGTTTGAAGGCGCGCGAATCTGGATGGGCATGCGCGCTGCCACAGGCGCCATCAGTGCGGTGCAGGTGGAGAACAACGCATTCACATGCCGCGTGATCGGAGGTGGCGAGCCACGAGGCTTGTGTGGAAGCGGATTGGTGGATGCGGTTGCGGCCGGCCTGCAATTGGAGTGGATTCATCCCAGCGGTCGAATGGTCAACCGGAAGGAAATGCCGTTGGCCGGGTCGGTATTACTGTCTGCGACGGATGTGCGCGAACTGCAACTCGCGAAGGGTGCAATTGCCGCCGGCTTGAGAATGCTCACCGCGAAGTTTGGAGCTTCGCTTGAAGACCTTGAACAAATTCATCTCGCGGGCGCGTTTGGGAATTACATCAGCCGCGCCAGCGCGCAACGAATAGGGCTGTTGCGTGTTCCTTTAGACCGTGTTGTTCCTGCCGGGAACACCGCCTTGCTCGGCGCCAAGCGTGCCCTGTTCGAAAAGGCAGCGACCTGGGATGACATCGGAAAACGAGTCGAGCATCTGGCGTTGAACGAAGATCCATCGTTCCACGACATCTACGCCGAGGAGATGGGCTTTCCGTCTTGCGCATAGTGACCGCATAGCCTCTGACCAAGTGGGGCTGGGATTTCAGTTATCAAGGTTCAGTGCCAGACTTCCCACTTCGTAGCGTCGCCAGACACGTCGAGCACTTGCAGGCTGGACACCGTCTTCATCGTTTTGTGATCCGCGAATGTCCATATCACCTGTTTCGTGGGCGTCACCTCGATGATGTGCGGACCAGTCTCCAATTGCCCGTGGCCTTGCCAGTTTGACATCACGGTGTTGCCGTTGGGTAACCGCTGAAGGCCTGTCATAAACTTCAAGCTGATACCCGGCAGATCGCGGCTCTTGATTTCCCAAACGGTCCGTCCGTCGGCGTCCACTTCAAAGATCCGGGCGCCGTCCTTGACCATGTCTCCGCAGGCGATGAGCGTGTGGTCATTCGTCAGCCTCACGACGCTGTGCGGACCACTTGCGGCAGGAATCTCGCGCACTGTCTTGCCGTGGCTGTCATACTCGCGCACGACCTGTTCGCCATAGTGCGCGACAAGAAAATTGCCGTTGGCCAATTTCCGGGCGTTGCGCATGTAAAGATGGCCGCCATCTTTCCCCTCCGGGAGCAGCCTGACTGCGTTGGAAATCGTGCCTGATGGCCCGACTTCGAGCAGCCGGCCTGTATTACATTCACCGATGAAAGTGTTGCCGTTGGGGAGGCGCTGGCACGCGTAAATCTCACTTTTAGACTCGTAGTTGAACACGATTTTCTTGTCGCGCGTGACTTCCTTCACGCCGTGGCCGGTCGTGAAAAGGACGTTGTCGTTTGGCAACATCCAAAGATCGTTGCAATTCGCAGCAGGATGTTCCCACTCCACCTGACCGTCCGCAGCTACGATGAATATCTTGCCCTGGACGTAATCCGCGCACGCAAAACGATGTCTCTCGGCCAACACCGGCAAAGCGAAGGTGGAGATGAGGCACAAGGCAAGGGCGATGATGATGCGCGGTGAAGTGGTTGAAAGAAGTTTTCTCATGGCGCTTGGATTTTGTTTTGACACGAAGCAATTCAGTCGGGAGTTCCGTTTACTGCGGCCCGTGTTCAACTCAGGATGCGTCTGCGGTCTCGAGGTTTCAAGAATGGTTTAAGGATGAAATTCCTCAAGTTTCGCCACGCGAGTTAAGCGCGGGGTCGTTGCTGCTCAAGTCTCCAAAGCTATGTGGCTCGCTGGCGGATGGATCTCTGGACGGCGTAATCTGTCGCGAGCGTTTGCAGGCTAAAATGGAATGGGCCGGCGGGTTTCTTCCGGTTGCACCAAGAACCGGGCAGGAAAAGCCAAGTTCCGTGTAGTCCCTGCTACCGCCGCCGCGTCACGTTGAATGCGTCCACGGTTATAATGATCGTACCGAATGCTGTCCCGATGAGGAACGAGGCAACAAATCGCGCCCGTCCAATCGGCGGTCAGCGTGGCAGCCATGAAACTACCCGGACTCTTGAACCGCAATCAGTGCCAGCCAACGCGCGGTCGGTTGCGCTGTTTGTTGTTTTGCGGTGCGCTGCTGGTAACTGGGAGCGTATTCGCAGAATCCCTGCTGACAGCCTCCATCTGTGAGAACAACCCCACTCATTCCTTCACCATTCCAGCGTGGGCCTACGATCAAGGGAATGCGCAGACCTTCACGAAGGAATACGCCAATGCCGGACCAATGATCGCGTTCGGCGGCGAGTCGCCTGTCGTGGTGGAGTATGACATTAATTTCCCGAGTACGGCGGACTACCGATTGCGTGTCCAATACGCCGCAGATGAAGTGCGTCCGGTGGTGCTTTCGATTGACGGTGGCGCAATCACGAACATTTGCCGGAGCGCGTCGGGTTCGTGGAACACCAGCGGCGCGGGGTGGGAGGAGAGCGCGTTACTTCCGCTGGTCGCCGGGAAACACACACTCAAGCTGGAGCGCGCCGGCGCTTTCTCTCATGT